>NZ_JBRBZA010000061.1:0-77804 GCF_053493975.1 Thermomicrobium sp. | reverse complement strand
CCGGCGCGGCGTCTTCTCTGGTTGGTCGCTGCGTTGACGGTCGAGACATTTGAACTGTACTGGTGCTGCCGGATCGGCAAGAGCTAGGTCGAGAAAAGACGGGAGCTCGCTGATCCCGAGAAGGATACTTCGGGCGTGCATTGGCCATGCTCGAGCCGATCTATGGTCTCTTCCGGGTTCATGTGCACCCTCGGGCCTCGAACGACCCGGTGGCGTGCGTCGGCTCGTCGCGGCGTATCCAATAGGGACTGACTGATTCGAGGATTTCCAATGCCTCATGAGCCTACGAACTCTTCTTGAAAATGGATCGTGCCTCAGCATCAGCCTCGATCGCTGCTGGACAGCAGGAGCCTCGTGATTACTGGTATCGCCGGAATGGAGGATGTTGTCCCCGTGCCAGGGTCGTAGAGTTGTTTGTTCTGTTTACGTTCGTGCTGCTCTTCTCGCTGTCGATCGTCGCTCTGTCTTGAAATGGAGGGAGTTGCCGAAACCTTGTGATAGTCTCGACTCGACGCGGTGCTGTGCGGAAGCACCAGCATCAGAGACCACCCCTAGTGCGGACTCGACGAGCAAACGACGTTCCGACAATGGGGGAACGTCATCGAGCCTCTTAGTGGGGAAGGATCACGGAAAAGCACTCGGTGATCGCGAAGAAGGTCGACTGACTGGTCGGCGTCACGCAGCAGAGCCGTCGCGCCGATGGCCTACTTCGCCGGGTTACGTCGGTGTCGTCGACAGCGATCAGAGGGCGATCTTGGAGTTGTATACTGGTGCGATCAGTGGTCGGCTCGGTGCACATCTCGGGTGCACGCATCGTGCCGCGAGCGGTCGCGCAGCGAGCAGCGGAACACGGCGACAGGCGACTTGGACCGGGGCTCCAGTGCTCGGCAGAAGCGGGAATCGGGAAGGGAACGATGCCAACCTATCGGGACGTCCTCGCGGCAGTACTCTCTCCCGGCGCACTCGTCGTCCTGGAGCGCCTCACGCCGCTCATCTGCGCACTCTATGATTTGGAACTACTCTTGGATTGCCCTGTGGCTGCTCAGCAGCAGGGTAGCCTACGCGAGCGCCTGAGCGAACGGTTGGAGCGGATCGTCGCGATGCTCCCGTCCGATGTTTCGCCAATGGCGAACGAAGTGTTCACCGCTGTGGAAATTCTGGTGACCGATGTGCTCGGACGCGAACTTTTCCTAGGTGAGGAGATCCGGCGTCTGGAATTGCTGGACCAGGCGTTTCGCAGCGATCCCTTGTTGTTCCAGCTCGTCCGTGGAAGAGCCAATTGACACTGAGGAAAAGCTGCGCTCGGTCCGGGAGGGAGCCACTCCGTCCCGGGACCGAGCGTCGTTCACCGGGCGCGAAAGTCGCGGTACATCCCCTGCTTGTAGTGCGTCGGGATATTGCACAGGAGAACGTAATGGCCAGCGGTGAGGTCGAGTGTCATCTCATCCGTCTTGCCGGGCGGTAAATCTTCGGGCTCGATCTCGCCCAGTACTTCGCCTGCTTGTTCCTCCTCGGCAGTCTGTTCAGCTTCGTTGTAGGGAAGACGATCAGCCGGCAAGTCGGTGCGGAGGACGATCAGCTCGTGCTCCATCTGACCGACGTTCTTGGCAACGAAGCGGACTTTTCCGGCAGGAACTTCCGTTTTGTCGGCTTTGATGAAATACTCGCCTAGCTCGACCGTCACAGTGGTGACTCCCGGTTGTCCGGCTCTCTGGCAAGCGGCGAGACTCATCACGACGGCAGCGGACAACAGTCCCCGTCGTGTCATGCGCATGCTGTTCTCCCACCTCTCTCGTCCCATCGGTGCATGATTGTTTTGGTCTCTCCGGTAGACGCGCGAGAAGGGGCCGAGCGGATCGCCTGACCGCCTGGTGGACTTCTCGCCGATGCGGAGTCCACATCGCCCCCCGCAGGGCACGGATGATGCTTTGTGCAGAGGAGGTGCACTCGTCCTCGGCGTGAAGTGAGCGTCATCTGCTGCCTCTGTGCGTCGATCAGTGACGTAGGGTGAGCTCGACCGAATATAGCAGAATCATCCTGGAGGATGAAGTGGCGATCCTCCCGCGCAGATCGAGCGCGAGCGGGCTCGCTCCTCGCGCGATGCTGCCGGCTTGTCTCACTCGTCCCGGTAACGCAGCGTCACGGTCCGGTGCACGGGGCCGATCTCACTCGCAGGGAAAATCGCGCGGATCGCGGGTAACCAGGCTTCGGGATCGGCCAGCGAAGGACTGAAATGGGTGAGCCAGAGGCGCTCGACGCCGGCGTCACGGGCCAATTCGGCTGCTTCTTGCATCAGCATATGTCCGCGTTCGATCGCTCGCGGCAGCAGAGCAGTATCGCCGTACATCCCCTCGCAGACCAGGAGGTCCGCTCCAGCCACGAACCCGGGAAGCTCTGGGGTGGGTCGGGTATCGGTCACGAAGGCGACGGTGATACCACGTCGCGGCGGGCCGAGCACGAGATCAGGGGTCAGAAGCTGTCCCGCGAGTTCGACCGTTTCTCCACGCTGCAGGCGATGCCAGAGCGCGATCGGGATACCGAGCGCCTGCGCTCGCTGTGGGTCGAACCGGCGGCCCCGTGGACGGTGCAATGTATACGCGAAGCACGGGATCCGGTGCCGGACCGGCAGCGCGCGCAAAAGGAGTCCACCAGGAAGTTCGAGTTCGCTGGTACCGGAGAGCTCCAGTGTTTCGACAGGAAATGGGAGAGTCGGTACGATGCTCCGCAGTGCAGCGACTACCTGCGTGGTGCCGACAGGGCCGATGATACGGACCGGTTCCTGACGATCGGCGAAGGCGAGGGCGTACAGGATACCAGGGAGACCAGCGACATGATCGGCGTGGAGGTGCGTCAAGACGACCGTATCGAGATCGCGGAAGCTCCATCCGGTGTATCGCCAGGAAATCTGCGTGCCCTCGCCGCAATCGAGGAGGACAACGTGCCCCTCGCAGCGGACCAGGAGAGCGGACAGCCAGCGATCCGGAAGCGGCATCATCCCACCGGTGCCGAGTAGACAGACGTCGACCATGGCGGAGCACCTCGCAGAACTCCACGCCGGTGGCGAATCGTATCACGTTGGGTGCCTGCCCCCGACATGCTAGGATGCGCGGCGGAAGACAGGCTTCAGGAGGGGGTGTGTGGTGAGGAAGGTAGTCACCGGGCGACCGACCACCCGAGCGACGGAAGGGATGGTGGCGACACCGCATTACCTCGCGACGCTCGCCGGTCTGCGCGTCTTGCAAGATGGTGGAAACGCAGTCGACGCGGCCGTGGCGGCGAACGCCGTGTTGACGGTGGTCTATCCGCACATGTGCTCGCTCGGCGGCGACGCCTTTTTCCTCATCTGGGAACCGAGGGAGCAACGGCTGGTCGGCTTGAACGGGAGCGGGCGCGCACCGCAGGGCATCAGTCTTGCGGCGTTACGCGATCGCGGATTCCGCGAGGTGCCGGCGAAGGGCCCGTGGGGGGTGACGGTTCCCGGAGCAGTCGATGCATGGGCAACGGTTTTGGCACGCTATGGGACGCGTGATCTCGCAGCGCTCCTAGCGCCAGCTCTCCGCTATGCGGAAGAGGGGTTCCCGGTCAGTCCGCAGCTGGCACGCGCCATCGCGGCTGAGGAGGAGATCTTTCGACGCCAGGAAGCGGCTACCCGCCAGTTCTTGCCAGGTGGCCGCCCACCGCGTTCGGGGCAGTTGCTGCGCCAGCCCGATTTGGCAGCGAGCCTTCGCCTGATCGCCGAGCATGGTCCGGACGCGTTCTACCGCGGACCGATCGCCGAGGCGATCGTCGCTGCCCTCCGGAGCGCTGGTGGAGCGATGACGTTGGACGACCTGGCTGCTCATCGTTCCGAGTGGGTGGAGCCGTTGCGCAGCACCTATCGAGGAGTCGAGGTGATCGAACTCCCGCCCAATACGCAGGGTGTGACCGCGCTGCAGCTTCTGAATATCGTCGAAGGTTTCCCGATCGGTGCGGACGAGTGGGGATCCCCGCGTCTCTTGCATTTGATGCTCGAGGCCAAGAAGCTGGCATTTACGGATCGTGATCGCTATCTCGGCGATCCGGCTTTCGTCGATGTGCCCGTCGCTCGCCTGCTCAGCAAAGCATACGCAGCTGAACTTCGGAGTCGCATCGACCCGGAGCGGACGAGCGTTCCTCCACCGCCGCAGTGGGACTCGGATACGATCTATCTTTGTGTCGTCGATCGCGACGGACGAGCGGTGTCCCTGATTCAGAGTATTTATCAGTCGTTCGGGAGCGGCCTGGTCGCCGCGGGCATCGTCCTGCACAACCGTGGCGCGTGTTTCGTGCTGGATGAGGGATCGCCGAATGCACTCATGCCCGGCAAGCGGCCGTTGCATACCCTGATCCCGGGGATGATGTTGCGTGACGGACGCCCCTGGGTGGTGTTCGGGACGATGGGTGGTCATAGCCAGCCGGTCATCCACCTGCAACTGGTCAGCGGGCTCGTGGACTTCGGCTTCGAACCGCAGGAGGCGATCGAGGTTGCGCGCTGGGTTTCTCGTCGCGAGCCGGGAGAAGCAGGGGAGACGGTCTACCTAGAACCAGAGCTGGCAGAGCGAGCGGCGAGCGAACTGGCTCGGCGGGGACATCGCGTCGAGACGGTCGAACGCTGGTGTTCGTTGATGGGCCATGCCCACCTGATCATGATCGGGGACGATGGGGTGTTCTCCGGAGCGTCCGATCCGCGCGCGGAGGGCTACGCACTGGGCTGGTGAGCCTCATTCGAGAGGGAGATGGCCATTGTCGTGTGGGCAGACGTGTCCCTCCGGCCCGATGACGGCGCCGCAGCGTGGGCAACGCGGACGTCCCGCCGCGATGACCTGGGCGATCTGGCGTGCGAGCGCCTTGGCTGCTGGTAAGCTGGCGCGTCCGGCGAACACCGGGTCGTCGTCCTCGTCTTGCTCGATATCGTGCGCGAAGATCGCGATGCGCTGGCGCTCCTCGTCGTACCCGATGGCCATTTTCCCAACCACGTATTCGGGGAGATCGGGGGGAAGCGGTGCCGTGCGAGCAGCGGGCTGCTCGGCGATGCGGGAGCGCACGAGGCCGGCCAGCCGCAGTTGCTCGAACAGCTGCTCGATGGCGAGACCGAGGGCTTGGAGTTGCTCTTTTTCCATCCAGAGCGAGACGAGATCCAAGCCGACACCGGCGATGAGGCGAAAACGCCGTTGGCCCGGTTGGCCGATCGCCTCCGCCTCCAGCACAGTCAGTTCCGGGTATTCGTGCCGTCTGCCCATGATCGGTTCCGTCTTCCTCGTGGTCGCCGCTAAGAGCATACACCAGCGGGCGCCGGGACTGACCGACGCCCGCACGGTGAGGTGGGGGATGGGTGTGGCAGGGGAGGGAGGACGTCTGCGAACTCGGAACGGTTCCGCTCGCCGTGCCGACGTACCGGAACCGCTTCCATTATTCGCCTGGATATCGAATTTGTCAAGCGGTAAGTTTTGGAATCCGTTGGGAAGCGCGTACCAGTGGGAAGTCGATGTTGCGTCTGCCGGTTCGCTCTCGTGAACGAGCGGTGGAGAGTGCGTTGGGTCGGCGAGGGTGGAGAACCGCGATGAATGGTGGAGATTCGGGGAGGGCGTCCGTGAGCGGAGGAAAGGCCCTCGTGTTCCTCGCAATCGTCACGATACTCGTGCTGGTCGGTTGTCGAGGTCCGGTCGTTTACCCGACGGTGACCCCGACTCGATCGACGTCGCTCGGTCCCGTACCCACTCCATCGCAAGAGAGCGGCGTGGTCGGTACGCCGGTACTCGAGGCGAGCCGAGCGACGCCGATAGGCAGGGCGGCGAGCGGATTCGCGTATGGCTTCAATGTCGCCTGGCGTGGAGACGAAGATGGGGCGGCCTTCAACCAGCGTACCGCCGAGATGGTACGCCAGGCCGGTTTTCAGTGGGTTCGCTTTCAGGTGCGTTGGGAGTCGCTCGAGCCGCAGCCTGGAGAGTGGGATTTCCGGCCGATCGACCGGGTTCTGGCAGCGTACGAAGCAGCCGGCTTATCGGTCCTGGCCTCGGTTGTCGCCGCACCAGAGTGGGCGCGTGCGACGGATGGGGGCATCGTCGCGGACCCAGTGACCTTCCGCGAGGCGATGCGGCGATTAGCCTCGCGGTATCGCGGCCGCATCCACGCGTGGGAGATTTGGAACGAGCAGAACTTGGCTCATGAGCTCCATGGTCCTGTTCGGGTGGAGCCGTACTGCGCAGTGCTCCGCGCCGGGTACGAGGGAGTGAAAGCTGGAGATCCCGAAGCGCTCGTCGTCTTCGGTGGGCTCACCCCGACTGGTGTCAACGACCCCGCTATCGCCATGGACGACGTCGCCTATCTCGAGGCGTTCTATGCACTGGATGGTGGAACCTGTACTCGGTACTTCGACGTACTCGGCGCGCATGCCAATGCGACGCTCAATCCACCCGATACGCTGTGGCCAGAGCGACCGGGTCCGGGTCCGGGTTGGCGCGACCATCCGAGCTTTTATTTCCGGCGTGTCGAGCAACTGCGGGCCGTGATGGAACGGCACGGCGATCGGCGACCGGTTTGGATCACTGAGTTCGGCTGGACGACGAACAATCCGGCCCCTGGTTACGAGTACGGTCAGTACGTCAGCGAGGGGCAGCAAGCCGAGTATCTCGTCCGAGCCTTCGAGATCGCTCGCACGCGCTGGCCGTGGGTCACTGGCATGTTCGTGTGGAACCTCAACTTCTCGACCATCGTCGGGCCGGAAGACGAGAAAGGACCGTGGTCGGTGCTCAACCCTGACTGGTCTCCGCGTCCAGCTTATCGAGCGCTCAGTGCGATGCCCAAGCGACCCTAGACACAGCCACCGCTCGCGAAGAGGCGCGCGACCTCGTCGACCGGAAAGACGGGGAGCGGTCGTTCGCCAGTCGACCCGATGAGGACACGACGACCGGGGTCAGGGTCGAGCCAGCCGAGCTGCGTCGCGGGGATATCGTGCTGCGCTAAAGCGTCGAGCGCGCGCTCGACGCTGTCGGGCGCGACGACAGCGAGGAGCGCTCCGGAAGCGATGAGACCGAGCGGATCCACCCCGAGCGCGGTGCACACGGCGCGGGTTTCCGGATAGACGAGGATCGCCTCCTCCGAGACGACGAGGCCGGTACCGCAGGCAACGGCAACCTCGTGGAGGCCGGTGGCGAGCCCACCTTCCGTGGGATCATGCAAGTAACGGAGGTCCTCACCGAGTCTCTCGAGCAGGAGAGTCGCGGCGGGAACGATACTGATGCCTGGCTCGTACAAAAACCGACGGCAGCGAGCGAGGAGATCCTGGGGGAGCAGCCGCTCGAGCGTCTGGCGGCACTCGCGAGCGAGGAGCGCAGTCCCTTCGATAGCGATGCCGCGCACCAAGAGAAGCGCGTCTCCCGGCCGCACGCGGGACGGTGACAGAACGTAGTCGGTCGTGAGTTCGCCGATCATCGTGCCAGCGACGATGGGCCGATCGAGCCCGACCGTGATTTCTGTATGACCACCGACCAGGCTGACTCCGAGTCGTGCTGCGGCGCGCGCGAGGTCATCGAGGACGACTCGCGCGCCGTGAGCTGTCGTTCCTTCGGGGAGGAGGACAGTCGCGAGAAACCAGCGCGGGCGAGCACCGAGGCAGGCGACGTCGTTGGCGTTGACGTTGAGCGCATACCAGCCGATCGCCTCGGTCGCGAAGGTGATCGGGTCGCTCTTGAAAACCAGACGCTTGTCGTCGATCTGGATGAGCGCGGCATCGTGACCGATACCAGGACCGAGCAGGACGCTCGGATCCGGGGAAAGATGCCCGAGAAATTCGGCCAGGAGTTCGGGGGGAAGCTTGCCGGTCGGTAGAGGCCTGTCGCTCACGTGCTCACTCCTCGTCCTGTTGCGCGAAACTGATCCCGATTCCACGCGCCGCCTGAACGAGGGGATGGTCGAGCGGGACGAGCCGTGGACCACGTGCGACCTCGGCCAACGGAACTCGGACGATGCCCCAGGTCGCTTGCCCGCCAGGGTGCGCGCGAATGGCGACCATGACGCCGTCGTCTTGGTCGGCGAGCGCGTCGACTGCAGCGGAGCCGAGCGCAGTCGCCAACGCGCGATCGGTCGGTGTCGGTGTACCGCCGCGTTGGAGATGACCGAGAACCACCGCGCGAACTTCGGTCGGCAGGACATGACTCAACTGTTGTTGGAGAACGAGCGATATGCCACCGTACTTTCGCTGATAGGGGAGTGGGCCCGTACGCTCGAAGACTCCTTCGCCACCCAGCGGCCGTGCACCTTCCGCGACGGCGACGATGGTAAAGGAACGCCTGCGTTGCCGTCGTTCTCGTATCATCTCGACGATGCGGTCGAGGACGAACGGGATTTCCGGGATCAGGATCACGTCTGCTCCACCGGCGACTCCGGCGGACAGGGCGATCCACCCGGCGTCCCGTCCCATGAGTTCCACGAGCATGACGCGATGGTGACTTTCGGCGGTCGTATGCAGGCGATCGATCGCCTCGGTGGCGGTGGTGACAGCGGTGTCGAAGCCGATCGTCTGGATCGTGCCCCGGACGTCGTTGTCGATCGTTTTTGGGATGCCGATGACACGGAGTCCCATCTGGTTGAGTCGATGCGCGATGGACAGGCTCCCTTCGCCGCCGATGACGATCAAGGCGTCGATGCCGATACGATCGAGCGTTGCGAGCAGAGTTCGGCTATGATCGCGCGGCTCGGTGTCGCCTTGTTCAGGGTGCGCGAAGAAGAACGGGTTGGCACGGTTGGACGCGCCGAGGATGGTTCCGCCTCGTACGAGCAAACCGCGGACATCGTCGAATCCGAGTTGCCGAGCGCGACCGAGGATCGCGCCCTCGTATCCGTCCTCGAAGCCGATTACTGTCCAACCGTAGCGTGAAATAGCTGTCTTGACGACAGCCCGCAAGGCGGCATTGAGTCCGGGCGCATCGCCTCCGCCGGTGAGAACCCCGATGCGGCGGAGCGGTCTCTTCGCCATGGCGGTGACCCTCCTCGATCGCGGCATTCGGCAACATGGGTATACTCACGTCGAGACGGACGGGTTGCCGTTGCTCGACGTGGTCCCTGCGCATTCTACGCGAGGAGGGGTGACGACGACTGGGCGGTGACGATCGGCCGCGCGAGGGAGAGCGGACGATGACGACAGATCGCAAGTACGTCGAAGAGCTGATCGAGCAGGAAGACGATTTCGACCGCTGGTACGTCGAGGTGATCCAGAAGGCAGAACTGGCCGACGAATCGCCCGTGCGCGGTACCAGGGTGATTCGTCCCTACGGGTTCGCGCTTTGGGAAAACATGCAAGCCGAGCTCGATCGTCGTATCAAGGCGACTGGGGTACAGAACGCTTATTTCCCCTTGTTCATTCCCAAGAGTTTCCTCGAGCGGGAGGCAGAACATATTCAGGGGTTCGCGCCCGAAGTCGCTTGGGTGACGCGCGGCGGAGACAAGGAACTCGAGGAGTGGCTCGCGGTTCGCCCGACCTCGGAGTCGATCATCTGCCCCATGTTCGCTCGTTGGGTCCAGTCGTATCGTGACCTGCCGATCCTCATCAACCAGTGGTGCAGCGTGGTGCGCTGGGAAGAACGACCGCGGGCTTTCCTGCGTACGCTGGAGTTCCTGTGGCAGGAGGGGCATACGGTCCATGCGACGCTCGAGGAGGCGGAAGAACGTGCCCGCTTGATGCTCGAGGTGTACCGCGACTTCGTCGAGTCGGAATTGGCGATCCCGGTGATCCCCGGGCAGAAGACCGAGTCGGAAAAGTTCGCGGGAGCCCTCCGCACGTACACCATCGAAGCGATGATGGGCGGGAAGCACTGGGCGCTGCAGTCCGCGACGTCACACAATCTCGGCGATCACTTCGGGAAAGTGTTCGAGATTACCTTCTTGGATCGCGAAGGCAAACGTCGCTATGCCTTCAATACCAGCTGGGGACTCTCGCATCGGACGATCGGTGCCATGGTCATGGTGCACGGGGACGATCGAGGGCTGAAGCTCCCGCCGCGCGTGGCGCCGATCCAAGTCGTGATCGTTCCCATCTGGCGCAAGGACGAGGAGCGGCGGCAGGTCGAGGAGGCAGTCGATCGCGTGCGGGCCATGCTGCGCCGCACCGTGCGGGTCCATGCTGACTTGCGGGACGACAAGACGCCTGGCTGGAAGTTCAACGATTGGGATCTCAAGGGCGTGCCCATCCGATTAGAGATCGGTCCGCGCGACGTGGCGAGCGATCAAGTGACACTCGTGCGCCGCGACGTGCTCGGGCAGCGACAGGCGGTGCCCATCGCGAACCTCGTGGATGCGGTTCAGAGCGAATTGGAGTCGATCCAGGCGAGTTTGTTCCGCGCCGCACGTGCGATGCTGGAACGATACACCGAAGACGTCCGGGATTACGAGGTGCTCAAGGAACGGGTGGCGACGAACGCGGGCTTCAACCGTGCATTTTGGTGCGGCGATCCAGCGTGCGAAGCTCGTGTGAAGACCGAGACGAAGGCAACGGTGCGGTGCATTCCGTTCGAGCAACCGCCTGAGCTAGAGCCCTGCCTGGTGTGCGGTGCACCGGGGAAGTATCAAGTCATTTGGGCGCGCGCGTACTGAGGCAAGGAAGATCGAGCAAAGGACGAGGGCCGGGAATCGCTACCGGCCCTTCTTCGTCTGGACGACATTCGGCGGAAGGGGTGGGATTCGAACCCACGAGGGGCTTGCGCCCCCACACGGTTTCCAGCCGTGCGCACTCGGCCACTATGCGACCCTTCCGTGCGCGATACGCGATCGTCTTTCCGCAAAGAGTCTACCCAGCGGCTCGGCTGCTGGACAAGGGGTCGCGTAGTCCGGGCGATCTCCTCGGAAAGGTTGTCGGGATGCCGGGACAAGCGGATGAGTAGCGGGAGTATTCTTCCTCCCCGCGATGACCCGAGGTGCCCGCGAGCGGCTCATGCGTGCTAGACACGCAGCATCGGCGCTGCGTCGAGGAGCGAGCAACTTCGGTTGACCGAGGATGGCGGAGGGGGTGGGATTCGAACCCACGAGGCGCTCGTCACGCCTACCGCTTTTCGAGAGCGGCACCTTAAACCACTCGGACACCCCTCCACATGCCAGATGCAGGGCCGAAGCCCTGCATACCTTCGGTACGCCCGGAGGGACTCGAACCCCCGACCTTTAGGTCCGCAACCTAACGCTCTATCCACTGAGCTACGGGCGCGTGACACTTTGTCTAATGCCGGCGTTCGATCCACCGGCATCGCACAGTATAGCATGCGGGACCACCTGATGGCAAGAGGACGGCGAGGGCGGACGGTCGTTTGTGCGCAAGATAACCGACGTGGTGGAAAGTCCAAGGCTGGGTACCGGTGCGCTCGTGCGGGTCGCTGCGGCGGGAGAGTGAGGAAAGAGACTCGATAGCTGCAGCCTGGCCATGCCGTGGTTCGGAACGGTTACCGGACGGATCGCGTCCGATACGCTTGCGTCGCGCGTTCACGCAGACGACCGAGAATCTGGCCCGGCCGTTCTTCGGCTGTGAAGAGGACGGAACCGGTCACGACGATATCGGCTCCAGCTGAGATGACCGATTCCAGGTTGGAGAGCTTGATGCCGCCGTCGACTGAGAGCAGACAGCGGAACCCTCGTTCGTCGACCATCCGGCGCAAGCGCCGAAGTTTCCCGAGGACTGCGGGGATGAGACTTTGCCCACCGAAGCCCGGATCGACCGTCATGACCAGCACGAGATCGACGAAGGGCAGAATCTCCTCGATCGCGACGAGCGGAGTCGCGGGATTGAGCGCGACTCCGGCGAGAAGCCCGAGTTCGTGAATGGCCTGAATGGTCCGGTGGAGGTGCAAGCAGGCTTCGACATGAACTGTCAAAGCGCTGGCACCGGCCTGGGCGAACGCTTCGAGGTACCGCTCCGGCTCGACGATCATCAGGTGGACATCCAAGGGTAAGGTCGTCGCGTCACGGACGGCACGGACGATCGGTAGGCCGAAGCTGATGTTGGGAACGAAACGGCCGTCCATGATGTCGAGATGGATGGCGTCTGCGCCGGCTTCATCCAACTCGCGGACCACGGCAGCCAGGTGACCGAAATCGGCGTTCAGGATCGACGGCGAGAGCATCGGAAGTCGATAACCGAAGGTAGTCGTCATCGGCGGGTCCTCTCGCGCTCGACCGACCCGAGCACTGTGCAGGTCAGTGTACTCATTCCGCCTTCGGCTATGCTTGCAGACAAACAGAGGGGGAAGAGCGTGCGACGAACGTGGTACCAGGTGGGCCGAGATTCGCTTCCGAGGGGTGCCGTCCTGCGGCGAGATCTGATCCTGCACAGCGATGGTCGGCGGCAGTTTCGCCGTGGAACCCCTTTGGAGGAACTCCTGAGCCAAGCGAATCTTCCCGAAGGATTGCGCATTCCGATCGCGGTTCCGGATGCCGGCGAGATCGAGCAGCATGAGGCATCGTTGCGCATCGCCCGAGCGGTAGCTGGAACCGGAACGCGTCTCGATGCGCCGCACCAGGGACAAGTGTCGATCCGGGCCGGACAATTCGGGCTCGTCCGTGTCGACGAGCAAGCGTTGCAACGGTTGGTGCGGACTGGTCGTGCGCTCGTGGCCACCGTCCTCGATGGTCGGGTCGCCGAGGAAGGCGAAGTGATCGCCATCGCCAAAGCGCCATCGCTGTTCGTGCGCGTCGATCGCCTGGAGCGAGCGCTCGCGATGCTTGCCGGACGATCGGTCATTCGGAGCGCACCGTTTCGGCGTCGACGAGTGGCACTGCTGGCGGGGGCGCGGGTGCGGTCGGCCGCGCTCGAGGTGGCTGGTCGAGTCTTAGGACAGAAACTGGCTCGTTTTAGCGCTCGCTTGGAGGAAGTCGAGCGACTGGATGAGGACGACACCGATGTGATCGCTCAGCGCATCGCGCAGTGGGTAGCGGGTGGCATCGAACTCGTCTTGACGGCGGGATCCATCATGTTGGACCCTGACGATCCGTTCTTGTGGGCAGTGCGCCGTCTGCGAGCGGAGCGGACAGTCCACGGTGCACCGGTCGATCCGGGCACGATGTTTTGGGTGGCGTACCTGGATACAGTGCCCATCTTCGGTTTGGCGAGTTGTGAGATGTATGGACGGACGTCGGTCTTCGATTTGATCGTTCCCTTCGCGCTCGCCGACGAGCGGATCGACCGGCCGCTCATGGCACGCCTGGCGCATGGTGGTCTTTTGGTCGATACCCAGGCGGCTCGGGTACCGCCACGCTGGCGCGAGGAGTTGGGAACCGAGCGCGAGTGATCGCCCGCGTATACTCGGACAGGGGTGGCGGAGCGAGCATGCTGAGCAAGCTGCAGCAATTCGAGGACTTCGTCGAGCGGCTAATGGAAGGTACCGTCGGCCGGATCTTCCGGACCTCGATCCAGCCGGCCGAGATCGCCCGCTGGTTGGAACGAGCGATGGAGAGCCAGCGGCTGGAGAGCCCTCAAGGACCGATCGTTCCCAACGACTATCTCGTCCGGCTGCATCCGGAGGATTTGGTTCAATTCGCCGACTTCGCCGATTCGTTGTCGCTCCAGCTCGAGGAGTGGTTGCTGGACATCGCTGACGAGCGGGAGTACGGATTCGTCGATCAGGTGCGGGTGCGGATCCTCGGCGATCCTTCCGTTCCTCGTCGGCAGGTTCAAGTAGAGGCGAAAATCGCCTCGCTCCCGGCGGACGAGTTCGCTGCTCGCCAGGTCTGGCAGCGAACCGAGGTCTATCGCGTATTGCAGGATACCGGGAATGTTCCGCGCGCTTTCTTGCGTGTCGTCGAAGGGCCGTTGGCTGGCCAGACCTTTCTGATCCGCAAGCGTGTCACCACGGTCGGACGCGCCCCGGAGAATGACATCCAACTCGAGGTACTCGACGTCTCGCGCCGTCATGCCCGGATCGAGTTCGATGCAGGGATGTTCCAGATCATCGATCTCGGCTCGACGAATGGCACGCTGCTGAACGGAGTACCGATCGACCGTTCCTCCCTTCGTCACGGTGACCGGCTGACGCTCGGGACGGTCGTTCTCGAGTTCTCGTTGCCGGGAGCGTGATGGTCGAGAATGGAGTTGGTGACGCAACTCCCGTTCGAGTGGTTCGTCTTGCTCCTGCGCCTTGTCTTCGCTTTTTTGCTGTACTTCTTCATTTTTCTCTTGGCACGGATCATGCTGCGGGAGTTGGCCGCGGCCTCTGTAACGAGCGGTGAGGAGGGAGGACCGCCCGGCCACTTGATCGTGCAAGCACCGGGATCGACCGGCCTCCGGCCGGGTACACGCCTGCCGTTAGAACCGGTCACGGTGATCGGGCGTCATCCCTCGTGCACGGTGCGGCTGGATGATGCGTTCGTCTCGACCGAGCATGCCCAGTTGACGTGGGAACAAGGACGATGGTGGATCACTGATCTCAAGAGTACCAATGGAACGCGCGTCAACGGGAAACCCGTCACTGCGCCGACAGGGCTCCGCTACGGCGACGTGATCGAGGTGGGAGACGTACGGCTGGTCCTCGCCCCGTGACATGTCCTCTGTCGCCGCAACCAGTCGACAACGAGGAGCGGTTCGCGGTTGTTGGGAGAGGTGCGGTGGGTGACATGCGGATGCTAGGATGAGCCGGACCGGGTGTGCCTGGTGAGTGTGGGGGTGCTGTCGGAGCGAAAGCGGCGGATCGACGATAGCCAGAGCGGCTTCGTGGTTTTTCGAACTGCCGTGCGCTGAAGGAAGGGGGACCAGTGAAGGTGGCGCGATTCATCGTTCTGGCGTTGCTCGTTTTCGGTGTCATGGAGAACGTCGTACTGGTGAAGCATGTCCAGGCCGCGGCACCGTCGGTACCAGAAGACTTGGAAATGCCCCGCTATTTTCCCGAAACGGGTTTCTGGGTGCAAGGTCCGTTCCGACGCTTCTGGGAAACGCAGGGCGGGCTTTTCATCTTCGGGTATCCGATAACTGGAGTCTTTCAACAGGACGGATATTGGCGACAGTATTTCGAAAGGGCCGTCTTCGAGTATCACCCAGAAAAGGCAGGAACGGTCGACGAGGTACAGCTCGTGCGGGTCGGAGCGTGGCGGGTCAGTGGTCGCGAAAACGAGGAGCCGTTTCGACCGGTGACCTGGTTTCCTGATACTGCAGATCGGCGGTATTTCCCGGAGACGAAGCATTCCCTGGCTTACGGATTCAAGAAGTACTGGGATCGGTATGGAGGATGGCGGGTGTTCGGCTTACCGCTCTCCGAGGAGTTCACGGAGCAGAATCCGCCGCCTCCTGCAGGCGATGGCCGCTCGTACACGGTCCAATACTTCGAACGTGCACGCTTCGAGTACCATCCCGAGAATCGCGGAACTCCGTACGAGGTGTTGCTCGGCCTCCTAGGGTGGGAATATCTCCAAGCTCGGGGAGCCCCTGCCGAGGCCCGTGCGAAACAGGACGCAGCTTTGCCACCCTACGATCCTATCCGGAAGCGGCAGTACGGTCCTCATGTCGGGTATGGGTTCAATGTGGCGTGGCGCGGAGATAACGACGGTGACGGTTTCAATCAACGGACGATGGAGCTCGTCAAGGGTGCAGGCTTCTCCTGGGTACGTGTGCAAGCAATTTGGCGCGATATCGAGCCACGACAGGGACGATACGATACGCATGCCCTCGATCGCATCATCGATGCAGCATCACGCAATGGCGTGAAAGTCGTGGTGAGCGTCGTCAAGGCACCGGCATGGGCTGATCCGAACGGTGGTATCCCGGCTGATCCGGTACCTTTCGGGAAACTCATGGAGTTCCTCGCCAAGCGTTACGCTGGCAAGGTTCATGCCTGGGAAATCTGGAACGAACAGAACTTGGCGTTGGAAACCGGCGGACACGTCGACGTGGGGCGCTACGTTCGTCTCCTGAAGGAGGGTTATCAGGGAGTGAAACGTGGCGATCCGAAGGCGATCGTCCTCTTCGGTGGTCTCACGCCGACTGGTGTGATGGATCCCTCGATCGCCATCGACGATGTCGAGTACTTGCGGCAGGCGTATGCCTATAACAACGGCGAGATCAAGCGCTATTTCGACCACATCGCGACGCATCCCGGCGGCACGCTCAACCCGCCTGAAGCGTTGTGGCCGGATCGACCGGGCCCGGGACCAGGCTGGATCGACCACCCGAGCTTTTACTTCCGTCGCGTCGAGCAGATCCGGCAGGTCATGGTCGACAACGGTGATGGCGCCAAACAAGTGTGGCTGACCGAGTTCGGCTGGTCGACGGCAAACCAGGCTCCGGGCTACGAGTACGGCAATTACATCAGCGAGCAGCAGCAGGCACAGTATCTCGTTCGCGCGTTCCAGATAGCGCGCTCGCAATGGCCGTGGGCCGGTGTACTCCTGGTGTGGAACCTGAACTTCAGCACGATCGCGCAACCGAGCGACGAGAAGTATCCCTGGTCCGTGGTCTACGCTGACTGGAGCCCTCGTCCAGCCTATCGGGCGTTGCAGGAGATGCCGAAATGAAGAGGCTCCCGAGCGATGATCGAGGGACGGTGCTGCCGATCAGGGGCACGCTCTCCCTCGTCCTGCCGGCTTACAACGAAGCAGCGAATCTGGAACCAGTCGTCCGACGAGCGCTGGAGGTTTTGCCAGCGCTCGTCGAGGACTTCGAGGTGATCATCGTCGACGATGGAAGCCGGGATGGTACGGGTGAGATCGCTGACCGACTCGTTGCTGCCGATGCGCGGGTGCGAGTCGTGCACCATGAGACGAACCGCGGATACGGTGCTGCCCTGCGTTCCGGCTTCGCCGCGGCACGCGGCGACCTGATCATGTTCATGGATGCCGATCAACAGTTCGATCCAGCTGACTTCGCGCATCTGGCGCCTTTCGTCCCCTATGCGGACATCGTTGCTGGGTATCGAGTGAAGCGGCGTGATCCCTGGTTCCGTCTCGTCTACGCCGCGATTTTCAATGCGGCGATGCGTCTGCTGTTCGGGATTACCGTTCGGGATATCGATTGTGCCTTTAAAGTACTCCGCGGCGATCTCGTCCGTGCGTTGCACTTGACGATGAACGGGGCACTAGTCAATACAGAACTCTTGGTCAAGGCGCAGCGCGCGGGAGCGACCATCGTCGAGGTCGGTGTCCGCCACTATCCGCGTTTGAGCGGTGAACCATCCGGGGGCAGTTTACGCGTCATCCGGCGTGCCATCTGCGAGGTGGCACAGCTGTGGTGGCAGCTCCTCTGGTACCAACCGCCGCGTGGAGTCGGCCGTGGACGCCCGCAGCCGCGTTCCAGCCAGCTCGTCCGGGCAGGACTCCTCGTAGGACTCGGGGCGACCGCGTTGTATTGGCTCTGGCGACGATTAGCCGGTGTGCGGCCGACTCAGGAGCGGTGAAGGATGGGAGCGAGTCGCTCCAACAATTCCTCGCTGGTCAGGCCGTCGATGCGAACTCGTTTGCGTCGCTGTGCCGTTCCAGCGACGATGCGGACCCTGCCGCGGGGCAGATGGAGCGTCTCGCCGAGAAGGCGGAGGACCGCTTCGTTCGCTTCACCGTCACGAGGCGGTGCTGGCACGCGGACGAGCAGGGCATCGCCTCTCGAGCCAGCGATTTCCGCTCGCTGAGCGCGCGGCTGGACCTGAACCCAAAACTCGACGGCTGGTCCGGCTCGGTCGATCGGAGAGAACGTCATGAGTGGTCGGTGCTCCTGACTTTCACGGCGTCTGGAAGGGTACGGTTGAAGCTGCCGGAGCGATAGCCCTCGAGATCGAGTGTAATGAACTCGTAACCGACAGCCCGTAGCCGTGTCACGATCTCGTCGCGCAGCTCGAGCGCGCGCGCGAAGTCTTCTGGTTGGAGTTCGAGACGAGCGATCTGATCATGATGACGTACTCGGAAAGCACGAAACCCCAGCTCCCGAAGAGCTCGCTCGGCTGCGGCCACCTGGCGCAGCTTCTCGACGGTGATCGGGGTGCCGTAGGGGAAGCGGGACGAGAGACAGGCGTATGCTGGCTTGTCCCAGGTGTGGAGGCCGAAGCGACGGCTGAGTTCGCGGATCTCGCGCTTAGTCAGCCCTACTTCGGCAAGCGGGTGGTATACACCGAGTTGCCGAGCTGCCCGCAAGCCAGGCCGATAGTCTGCGAGGTCGTCCGCATTCGTCCCGTCGATGACGGCGGCAAAACCTGCTGCATCGGCAAGTGCCCGCAGCTTACTGTACAGTTCCTGCTTGCAAAAGAAGCATCGCTGATGGGAGTTCGATGCGTATCGTGGATCAGTCAATTCTTCGGTTCGAATCAGCACGTGACGGACACCGAGTTGTCGAGCAAGTTGGCGCGCTTCCTCGATCTCTTCCTCGGGATAGGTTTCCGACAACCCGGTCGCCGCGATGACGCGGTCACCCAGAGCTTCCCGGGCTGCGTAGAGCAGAAACGTGGAATCGACGCCAGCGCTAAAGGCGACGACGACGGAGCCGAGGCTCCGGAGACGCTCCAGCAAGCGCTCGTACTTGTGATGTAGTTCTTCGGGCATCGCATGCTCCGATCAGCCGTTTCGCTGTCCGGTCGGCAAGGGTAACACACTACTGCGAGGAGGCGATGGGTCAGTCGGTGAACGAATCCGAGGTGTTCGGCGGACGGTCGGTCTGGCGGCGTCTGCTCTTCGGTCTCGCTTTTGGCATCGCCGTGCTGGCCGGTCTCTTGGTCTTCGCTGATGTCCGCGCTGTCTTGCCGATTCTCGCGCGTTTCCCGTGGCCGCTCGTTCTGCTCGTTCTGACCTTGACGACGGGAAACTATCTTCTGCGTTTCGTCAAGTGGGAACTCTTTCTGAGATGGGTCGGCGTCCGTCACTTACCCCGAACGACGAGCCTGAGTATTTTCTTGGCCGGTTTCGCCATGTCGATCACGCCGGGTAAGGTCGGCGAGTGGATCAAAGCGCTGCTGGTCGCAAAGCTCGCCCGGGCACCGATGGCGCCGGTCGTCCCGGTGGTGGCGATCGAGCGACTGACGGACGGAATCGCGATGGTGGTTTTGGGGCTGGCGAGTGCCGTGCTCGGGACCGGCTGGGGTTGGCAGCCACTCGTCCTGTTGGGGGTTCTCGTCCTCGTCGGGCTCTGGCTGGTGCAGCAGGAGCGGGTGGTCATCCCATTGTTGCGTTTGGCCGAGCGCGTTCCGTTCGTTGGGAAACGGACCGATGCGATCATGACCATTTATGAGGCAGCCCGACAACTCCTCGCTTGGCGACGACTTCTCCTCGTCAGCGGGATGAGCATCGTCTCCTGGTCGCTCGAGTGTGCAGCCCTGTTCTTCATCTTGGTCGGTTTTGGTTTGTCCCCCGATGGGCAGCTCGCGGCGGTGGCGACATTCGCGCTTTCGGTGGCTTCGATCGCTGGAGCGCTCTCGCTTTTGCCAGGTGGCTTGGGAGCTGCCGAGGCCAGCATTGCTGGACTCTTGCTCGTGCTGCGACCGGGAATCGGGGCACCGGTCGCAGCAGCAGCGACCGTCGCGATCCGCCTCGGTACGCTGTGGTTCGGCGTGCTGGTGGGTGTGATTGCCCTGATCTGGCTCGAGCGTACTGCGCTGGCTGCGCCCGAACGTCGCTCGCTGGTGGCCGAGTGAGCGGGATAGCCGCGTCGGGCTCGCCATTGCTTACTCGCTCAGCAATGACGAGCCCGACGCGGGAAGGTGGGTCAATTCGGTTCGTCTTCCCCCAGAAGTTCCTTGAGGCGGTCTCCGATGCGGTATTGGCCCGGTGGTGGGGTGGAACGCTGAGCTTGTGGTCGTGGTGGACGGCTCGGACCACGTTGTTCCGGTCGCCGGGAGCCTGGAGGAGCAGGGCGTCGCTCAGGCTGGCCCGTTCCACTCGGCCGCTGGGGTGCTCGCGGCTGGGTGCCTCGCCCATCGGCTGGTGCTTGCGGTGGGGCCGCACGTTCGGCTGCTTCCTTCTCCAGGAGAGCTTTGCGAGAAAGGTTGATCTTCCCATCTGGACGAACACCGATGACCATGACGTTGATCTCTTGCCCGACCTTGAGGACATCCTCCACCGAGCGGATCCGCTCGGGAGCGATCTCTGAAATATGGAGGAAGCCGTCCTTGCCGGGAAGGATCTCGACGAAGGCGCCGGAGGGGATGATGGTGACCACGCGACCGTAGAAGATTTCGCCGACCTCCGGTACGCGGGTCAGGCGCTCGATCTCCCGAACCGCTCGGCGCGCAGCGTCCTCGTTAGCGGCACTGATGAAGACAGTGCCGTCCTCTTCGATCGAGATCTTGGCTCCGGTTTGCTCCTGAATAGCGCGGATGACTCGTCCGCCCGGCCCGATCACTTCACCGATCTGTTCCGGCTTGATCTTGATCCGCAGGACGCGCGGTGCATACGGCGACATCTCCGGACGGGGAGCATCGATCACCTCGCACATCTTGTCGAGAATGAAGAGACGGCCGCGGCGCGCTTGTTCGAGCGCGTCGCGCATGATTTCCGGGGTGATTCCCATCACCTTGATATCCATTTGAATAGCAGTGATTCCGTCGCGCGTGCCCGCAACTTTGAAGTCCATGTCGCCGAGAGCATCTTCGATTCCCTGGATGTCAGTGAGAATGGTATAGCGGCCGGTCGTCTGGTCGGTGACGAGTCCCATCGCGACACCGGCGACGGGCTTGCGGATGGGGACGCCGGCATCCATCAAGGCGAGACTGGAGCCGCAGACACTCGCCATCGAGGTCGAGCCGTTGGAGCTGAGCACTTCCGAGACGAGCCGCATCGTGTAGGGAAATTCGTCTTCGCTCGGTAGGACTGCGAGAAGAGCGCGCTCGGCAAGCGCGCCATGGCCGATGTCTCGTCTGCTCGGACCGCGCAACCGCCGGACTTCACCAGTGCTGAAGGGTGGAAAGTTGTAGTGGTGCATGTAGCGCTTGGTTTCTTCGATTCCCAGGGAATCGAGAAATTGTTCTTCTTCTTTGGTTCCCAGCGTACAGACCGTGAGGACTTGCGTTTGGCCGCGCGTGAACAGTGCAGAGCCATGCGGTCGCGGGAGCAGACCGACCTGGATCCAGATCTCGCGGATTTCGTCCGGCTTGCGACCATCGGGGCGTTCGCCCTGTTCGAGGATCGTACGGCGCACCAACTCCTTGACCAGGGAATCGAACAAGTCGCCGACTTCCTTGGCGGTCGGGAGACCAGGCTGGGGAGTGCCAAGGGCCAGTGGTTCGTTCGGGACGAAGTGAGCGATGACTTCCTCGCGCAGTGCAGCGGTGGCCTGGACTCGCAGTGTCTTGTCTGGATTGAAGACGGCCTCACGCAGTCGATCACCGAGATAGTCAGCGATCTGCTGTTTGAGTTCGAGATTTTCTTGCGGTGGCACGAATTCACGTTTCGGTTTGCCAGCCACAGCCTGGAGTTCGAGCTGCAGAGCAACGATCCGCTTGATCTCCTGATGCGCGAGGACAACGGCTTCGATGAAGCGATCTTCCGAGATCTCGTCTGCCTGCCCCTCGACCATCAGGATGGCATCGGCTGTGCCAGCGACAACGATGTCCATCCGACTTTCGAGGAGCTGATGGCTCGTCGGATTGATCACGAGTTCACCATCGAGTTCGCCGATTCGGACAGCGCCGACCGGGCCGTACCAAGGGATGTCGGACAAGGTGAGGGCAGCTGACGCGCCGATGATGGAGAGGACATCTGGTTCGTTCTCTTGATCGGCGGAAAGAACCGTTGAAATGACTTGGACCTCGTTCCGGTAGCCTTTGGGAAAGAGTGGCCGGATCGGGCGGTCGGTGAGCCGCGCGGCGAGAATCGCGGCCTCGGATGGCTTACCCTCGCGTCTGAAGAAGCCGCCGGGGATTTTGCCAGCAGCGTACATTTTCTCCTCGTACTCGACCGTCAAGGGGAAGAAGTCGATCCCTTCGACCGGCTGTTTGGCGCCGACGACCGTGGTCAAAACGACGGTTTCGCCGTAGCGAACGAGGACGGCACCATCGGCTTGCTCCGCCACACGGCCGGTTTCGATCGTCAGGAGACGACCGGCAATCTCGATGGAGCGCTCATGGATGATCGGTGGCATGGCTCCCACTCTCCTCCGTTCGTGATCGTCTCGTGGCAACGCACTGTCGTGCTCTCGCTCGCTGCACCGAGATGGCCCAGGGTTTTGTTCCCTGGGCCATCTCGAGATCGCACCGATCGACCTCGTGCGGGGTACGCTGCAGTACCCGGCCGGTACCGACCGGGCCGGGATGGTCGTGATCGACACCGCGATTATCCGCGGAGCCCGAGTCGTTGGATGAGGGCCTGGTATCGTTGCGCATCGGTCCGCTTCAAGTACCGCAGCAGGCGTCGGCGCTGACCGACCAGCTTCATGAGTCCACGCCGGGAATGATAGTCATGCTTATGCTCGCGCAGATGCTCGGTCAGGATGTTGATTCGCTCAGTCAACAGCGCGACTTGCACTTCGGTCGATCCTGTGTCGTGCTCATGCTGACGGAACTGTTCGATGATCGCTGCCTTTTGCGCCTTGTACAATGCCATCGCTTTGCAAATCCCCCGATCTCCAGGCGATCAGCGCTTCCATGCACAACACCGAGAGTATAGCAAACGGTGCCCACCGAGAATGGGAAGGGGTATTCGACCGTTCGCCGAATACCCCTTCTTGTCTCCGGGTAGCTCAGTTGTCAGGACGGAATTTCGCGTCGCTTGAGCCAGGGCATCATCGCTCGGAGGCGGTTTCCTACTTCCTCGATCGGGTGTTGCAGATGCTCTTGGCGCATCCGGTAGAAGTTGGGACGACCAGCCTCGTTCTCAGCGATCCATTGCTGAGCGAACCGTCCCGTCTGGATATCTTGGAGGAGCTGGTGCATCGTTTCGCGCACATGATCGTCGATGACTTTGGGGCCGCTCACGTAGTCACCGTATTCCGCGGTATCGCTGACCGAGTAGCGCATGAATTTGAGGCCGCCCTCATAGATCAGGTCGACGATCAACTTGAGTTCGTTGAGCACTTCGAAGTAGGCGACCTCGGGCTGGTACCCTGCTTCGACCAACGTCTCGAAGCCGGCTTGGATCAGGTGACTGACGCCACCACAGAGGACCGCTTGTTCGCCGAAGAGGTCAGTCTCCGTCTCTTCTTTGAAGGTCGTCTCGATGACACCTGCTTTGGTACAGCCGAGTCCCTTCGCGTAAGCCAGCGCGATCTGTTTGGCCTGGCCACTGGCGTCCTGATGAACGGCCAAGAGTGCAGGTACGCCGATCCCCTGGACATACAGATCGCGCAAAATGTGCCCGGGGCTCTTCGGTGCGACCATCGCGACATCGACGTCCGACGGAGGCACGATGCGTCCATAGTGAATGTTGAAACCATGAGCGAACATGAGGAGTTTTCCTGGACGGAGCTCCGGCGCGACGCTCTCCTCGTAGACCCCCTTCTGGACGTGATCAGGCATCAGCATGGAGATGATGTCGCCACGAGCGGCCGCTTCGCGCGGCGTCAGGACCTCGAATCCGTCGGCTTTCGCTCGCTCGCGGCTGCGGCTCCCCTCATGCAGGCCAACCACCACCTGGACGCCACTGTCACGCAAATTCTGGGCATGGGCGTGACCCTGACTGCCATAACCCAAAACGGCGACGGTCTTGCCAGCGAGGAACATGAGATCAGCATCAGAGTCGTAATAGATTGTCGCCATCAGTCCCTTTACCCTCCAGCTCCTCGATCACCGCGTCTCCCTGTCTCATGCTACAACGGGCTGTGCAGTCGTCGCAACCACTCGCGCACCGCGGGCCATGGCGATGACTCCGGAGCGGGCGAGCTCTTTGATCCCGTATGACCGCACCATCGTGATCAAGGAATCGATCTTGTCCGGTGGTCCGGTGACCTCGATGATGAGTGAGTCGGGAGTCGCGTCCACGATGCGCGCCTGATAGACGTCAGTCACCAAGCGCATGATGTCGCTCCGATTCCGGTCCGTTGCTGTGACCTTGATCAAGGCGAGTTCGCGTTGAATCAAGTTTTCGTCCGTCACATCGGTAATCTTGATCACCTCGAGAATCTTGTACAGCTGTTTGACGAGTTGTTCGATCTTGCGATCGTCACCCTGCGCGACGAGCGTGATACGGGACAAGCCGGGCGTCTCCGAGTGGCCGACGGCGATCGAGTCGATATTGAATCCGCGCTGGCGAAACAGGCTGACGATCCGGTTCATGACGCCCGGTTTGTCTTCGACCAAGACGACCAGCGTATGGCTCCGCACGCTCACCATTCCCCCTCGATCCGGTAATCATCGATCATGTCGCGGAACGATCCCCCCGATGGAATCATCGGGAACACGTTCTCTTCCTGGTTCACCACGAACTCGATGAGGGCCGGGCCGCGGAACGAGCGTGCCCAGCTGATCGCATCGTCGACCTCGGCGGGTCGCGTCACGCGACGGGCTGCCATGCGGTAGGCCTGGCCGAGCAAAACGTAATCCGGGCTGGAGATGGGCGTCTCGGAGTAGTTGCGGTTGTGGAATAACTGTTGCCACTGCCGCACCATGCCGAGATACCCGTTGTTGATGATAGCCACTTTGACGTTGAGTTGCTCGTCCACGATCGTGGCGAACTCGTTGAGCGTCATCTGGACGCCGCCGTCGCCGACGACCGCCCACACTTCGGCGTCCGGTCGCCCGATCGCTGCGCCCATCGCTGACGGCACACCGAAACCCATAGCACCCAATCCGCCGGAACTGATCCACTGTTTGGGAATGTCGCAGCGGTAGAGCTGGGCTGTCCACATCTGGTGCTGACCGACGTCGGTCGTCACGATCGCCTTTCCCTCGGTCAGAGCATGGAGCCGCGCGATCACGTATTGCGGCTGCAGGGCTCCGTCGGGTCCCGAGGGCTCGGTGCGGATCGGTCGGTACCAACTGCGAATCGTACTGAGCCAGTCGTCGTGCTCGAGCAGTTCCAGTTCCTCGAGCAAGAGGCGCAGGGCCTCGCGGGCATCGCCCACCACCGGCACTTCGGTCTTGAGGACTTTGCCGATCTCGGCGGGATCAATATCGATATGGATGATCTTCGCGTGTGGAGCGAACTCGCTCGGTCGACCAGTCACTCGGTCATCGAAACGCATTCCGATGCCGATGATGAGGTCCGCTTCGTGGATCGCTCGATTGGCATGCGCGAGTCCGTGCATACCGACCATGCCGAGACAGAGCGGGTGAGACGCGGGGAAACCGCTGATCCCGAGGAGCGTCAATCCAACGGGAATCTGCGTCCGCTCGGCGAACCGAACGAGTTCTTCGGTGGCACCGCTGATGATGATGCCGTGACCAGCTAAGATGAGCGGGCGCTTGGCTTGCCGGATGAGTTCCGCTGCCCGCCGGATTTGTCGGCGATGCGGCACGATGGTCGGTCGGTAACCCGGCAGATGCAATTCCTGTCTCGGCGCCAAATACCCCTTGGCCAGCTGCACGTCCTTTGGGATATCGATCAGAACCGGCCCTGGCCGACCGCTGCGCGCAAGATAGAAGGCTTTTTGAATGGCTGGCCCGATCTCTTCGACACTCCGGATGACCATGTTGTACTTCGTGATGGGTAGGGTAATCCCCGTGATGTCCGTCTCTTGAAATGCGTCCATCCCGATCACGTGTTGCGGCACTTGTCCCGTGATCGCCACGATGGGAATGGAATCCATCATCGCGTTGGCGATGCCAGTGACGAGGTTGGTGGCACCGGGGCCAGAGGTTGCCATGCAGACGCCGACTTTGCCGGTTGCCCGAGCGTAACCATCGGCAGCAAACGCCGCCGACTGTTCATGACGGACGAGCACATGATGGATCGGGTAACTCGGCAATGCGTCGTAGACCGGGAGGATCGCCCCGCCGGGATACCCGAAGATCACTTCCACCCCTTCGCGCACCAGTGCCTGCATTACCAGGTGCGCGCCGAGTAGCGGTTCGCGTTGTGGCGCTTCCTCGACTGTTCGTCGTTCCTTCGTCTCGATCGCCATCAGTTCGCCCTCCCTTCTCGACGTTCCTCGATACATCGCGAGCCTCCCGCTAGGGGAGGCTCGCGATACGCTTCGTTCCTTGCCGGTTACTCGATCGCGTTCGCTCAGCCTCCCACCAGCAGCAGGCTCGTAAGTACGAGTACTACCTGAAGAATGATGCCGGGCGAACGCCACGCGACGAGAGGATACCAGCACGACATCCGAGGCTGGCCCGGTGTGATGAGCTGCACCCGATTGTGATCCGCTGCGCCCACCTGCTGGCCCTCCCGAGGCATTCCACTCGGATTCAGACTAGCAGACGATCGCTCTCATGTCAAGGGTTGCTGGCAGGGTGATCGAGTATCTCGGCAGCAGACCGCGTACCCGATCACGCGATCGGGGTATGAGTTCCTGCTTTTCGATGACCCATGTCGAGTACCTCACTAGAGGGGAGTGCGTGCGCAACGGGAACGTCGGCTGACCGATCGCGCTGCTGGCGGAACGAAAGGAGATCTCTCGCACCATGAGCACTCGGGCGCACGGGCTCTCGATGACCAGGATCGGTAGCGTGAGGAGTCACAGCATTCGCCCCGGCTGCCGTCGAGCCGCCTGCCGGTAAGCCTCGGCATCCCTGCGTGCGAGGCGACCGATTTCGCGCGTCAGTTCTTCGATCCGCTGCAGGACGGTCGCCAAATAGTCTTCCGGAGTTCCCGGCTCCACATCAGCAGTAGGATCGAGCGGGTCGCGCCAGATGGCCACTGATCCAGCTTCGCTGTCGAAGCGGAGGAGTGGTGCAAAGGTGCTGGCATGCTCCTTCCGGTCGAGCCACCACAGCCAACCGGAACGTGGCCTGAGCTGTTCTTCGACGAGATCCAACACCGCACTCTCGACCTGCACAGCAACAAAGCGAGCACGGAGGTTCCGCCAACTCACTCGTTCGGCTGGAAGTGGCTGAGGGAGCAAAAGATTGAAGCCGTGTAGGGCTGCCGTGACTGCCTTGAGTGCCTGGTCGATCACGGCGCAGGCGGCAGCCTCGGCGAGAACGGGACGCCGCGCGCGGAGCGCGTCGGTCAAGATGGCGAGTTGCTCGCGGGCACCCGCCAATCGACTCGCGATCTGCTGCTCGTTGGGCAAAGTCGATCGGTCCGGATCGTTCACGTCGCTGTCCTTCGCTCCCGGCGAAGTATGACGCGTACTCGAGCAGGCTGCAAGCCTGGTGGTGGCATGTCGAGGAATCAGGGGGATGACGCGATGCCTTCGATTCTCACGACTTGCGTCGCGTCTTTCCGCAAAAGGGGGATCGAGGTCGCTCGTCCTGCCTCACCGCTGTTCCATAAGCGGGTGGTATCGGACGATCGACCTGCGCTCCTCCAGGATTTGGGAAATCGGATCACCCCTCCGTGCCCACGACTGTGAGCAGACGGTTATTTGGGGAACCGCAGTCCGGAAACGATCGCGCGTGTTCATCGGTGCCGGTACAGCACGATAGAGAGCCGCAGCATCGACGTCGTGGAAGGGCAAGCAAGACTCCTTGACGAACAGGACAGAAACGACTACTATGGAACTGCTGCGGATCAGGTCGACGATGGGGATGATCCTGTCCCGGGATGATCACCGGGGCGATGGGGGTTGGCATGCGGAGAAGACTCGTCCTTCTCGTCGATGGTGATCCCGTCATCCAGCGTTTGCTCCGGGCAACCTTGCCGACGCGCGGCTATAGCCTCGTCACCGCGGCGACGGCGCAGGCGGCAATGGGTGCGCTCGATCGGCATGAGCCAGATCTCGTGCTCTTGGATATCGTGCTTCCGGATCGGTGCGGTTTCGAGTTGCTGCAGGATATCCGCCTGCGATCAGCCGTTCCGGTCATCATCGTCAGCGCTCGCGCCGCACCGGAGGATCGGATCCGAGGGCTCGAGTTGGGTGCCGATGACTTCGTCGCCAAGCCGTTTCACCTCGATGAACTCGTCGCGCGTATCGGGGCTATACTGCGCCGCACCTCTCCAACTGTGGATCGATCGACACTTTTGCAATACGATCGCGTGACCATCGACCTAGCGAATCGACGGGTCTTCGTCGATGGGCAGGAAGTCCGACTCAGCCGAACCGAGTGGTCGCTTCTGGAACAGTTGGCCCGTCAACCCGGTCGGGTGGTGCGCCACAGTGAACTCCTCAGTCATATCTGGGGTCCCGAGTTCATCCGCGAGACCTATTACCTGCGTACGTGGGTGAGCCGGCTACGGGCTAAATTGCGCGACGACGAGGAGCCCCATCGCATCATCGAGACTCGACCGGGA
The DNA here is from genome assembly GCF_053493975.1 of Thermomicrobium sp. Lineage (NCBI taxonomy): Bacteria > Pseudomonadati > Thermomicrobiota > Thermomicrobia > Thermomicrobiales > Thermomicrobiaceae > Thermomicrobium > Thermomicrobium sp. Next base: position 49,583 of record NZ_JBRBZA010000061.1, on the reverse strand, counting down.
CTCGGCTATCGACTGGCCGATCCAGTTGTTCCTGTCACAGCGTGATGGCGGCCAGCTCGAGCCTGAAAAAGTATCTCCCTGATCGGCCGCCTGAATCTCGTGCCGGTCCGAGTCGAATGGAGTCTCACCGGGTTCGATCGGTGACCGCTGGATTTCCTGCATTCGGGCCTGTCTGCCAGTGCCGTGGTCTGTTTCGCGCGGTCAGTCGGCATCCGAGAAACCCCTCCTGATTCACGCACAGGGGCTGGCGCACGGGTGCGTTTTTGTTGCTTGGATGGGCGAGTGATCTCTGGCTAGTCCCGCGCGACTGCCCCGGCAGCGACCCGGGAGGTGGGCCCCTCATGAATGTTCGGCGGTCGCTCGAACGTTCGTGCACAGTCGTCACGTTCGGTCTTGGGGCCCCGGGCACCGATGCGGGAACTCGGTCTTCAGAGCCGGAACCAGTTCGGCACCTCGGGGAATTGGGGTGCGGAACCGCAACGGTGTCGTGATGGCCGGTCAGACCATCGGTCTCCGGCGAGACCACGAGAAGCGGGGCAGCCTACGGGAGTTGACTGCGCCATTCGGTGGCTGCTGACCTCGTGGGGAGGTTGGGGATGGGAGCTGTCGGCCGCCGCAGCTTGGGTGTATCGTACGCCGCAAAACAGGGCCTGCGGGAGCGCTCTGTTGTGCCGCGTGTAATGCAGTCGAGCGTTCGAGCCAGGCTCAGGACACTAACGTGCGTCGAACAACTCTCTGGGGCTTGGGGATGAGCGGAGGCACTGCAGTTCCAAACCCCGAACAGCAGCGAGGACTCATCAGGCAGCGCAACTGACCAGCCGAGGGGGCACCGATCGCTCCGGGAGTTCGCCGAGAGCACGAATCAGCCGCTGTCGGAGATCGACCAGCGCAGTCTCCGGCTCGCTGCCGCAGCCGACGCGGAAGATCGTACCTGCTTCTATTTCCAGCAAGCCGACGGCGACCCATTGCGTCGGAGCTGGCTGTAGGAAGTAATACCGCAGGATCAGTTCGCCGATGACTTCGCACTGCCACTGTTCGGAGGCGGGTTGGGGTTGCATCGTTGCACTCCCTCCCACGGGTGAAACTGCCCGCTACTTGCATGATAGACCGTTGGTCGAGGCTCATCGTTACAACAATGTGACAGAAAGAGTTGCGGTCACTGGCGACTCATTGTGCAGGTCGCACGAGAGCACAGCGGAGTTGCGAGTGGCGAAAGGGCCGCACATACTTGGTCCGGACGAGCGGAAGGGTGCTGTCGAACGTGAGTGCCCGCACACGGATCCGAGAGACCACGCTGTTGGTCGGAGCAGCGACCGATCCCGGACCGATTCGCGAACAGAACGAGGATGCGGTCCTGATCACCGATCCAACTTCGCCAGAGGCTCAGGAGTGTGGCGTCCTCTTGGCCGTCGCCGATGGGATGGGCGGGTATCGCGGAGGTGAGGTCGCTGCGCAACTCGCGGTGGAGACGCTGCGCGCGCAGTTCTACGCCCCACCTGTCCAGCCAGCCGAGGTTGCGAAACGGCTGGAACAAGCCTTCCGTGCCGCCAACGAGCGAATTTATCGAGAATGGGAACCGCACGGCGAAACGCATCTCATGGGAACCACATTAGTGGCAGCGGTGATCCGGGGTGACAGTCTGACCGTTGCCAATGTGGGAGACAGTCGGGCGTATCTCGTACGCGCGCGTCGTGCCACCCAGATCACGCGTGACCACTCGCTGGTAGCCGAGCAGGTGGAAGCAGGGCTCTTGACGCCGGACGAGGCACGCGGGAGCTCGTACCGGAACGTGATCACGAGGGCACTCGGCTATCGACCTCGCATCGATGTCGACATTTTTGAAGTTCGCCTGATGAGCGATGATCGGATCGTCCTCACGACTGACGGTGTTCACGATGTGGTCAAGGAAGACGAGATCGCATCGGTCGTGCTGGCCGAGTCGCCGGACCGTGCCGCTCGGACACTGGTGGAAAAGGCTCTCGCCGCTGGTACGCAAGACAACGCAACAGCCGTCGTCGCCTGGCTCAAGCCAGCGGATCTACCGGTCGAACCATCCCCGGCGACAGAGGAAGCCAGCAGCCGCTGGATGATCGTTCTGTTGATCATCGGTCTCCTCGTCTTCATCGCGCTGATCGGTGTCATTCTCGTCTTGGGTCCCGGTGGATGATCGCGGTCGTCGATGCGCATGTCCATATCTTCCCACCGGACATCGTCCGAAGTCGGGCCGCGTACTGTGAGCGGGACCGTTGGTTCGGGCTCCTCTACGGTAACCCACGGGCTCGCCTCGTCACGGCGGAGGAACTCGCGAGCTCGATGGAGGAGACGGGAATCAGCGTTTCGATTGCTGCTGGCTTTCCCTGGGCCGATCCAGGGCTCTGCGCTTATCACAACGACTATCTTGCCGATGCTTCCCGTGCGAGCGGGGGGACAATTGCCTGGTTAGCGACGGTCGTGCCGCACCATCGCACGGCTCTCGCAGAGGCGGCCCGCAGTTTTGCGGCCGGGGCGTGCGGAATCGGGGAGCTGAATGCCGATGCCCAAGGCTTCGACTGGTCAGAACCCGACCAGCTGACCGAGCTCGTCGAAGCGTGTCGTGCGGCAGGACGACCGATCATGGCGCACGTGAGTGAGCCTCTGGGCCATGACTATCCTGGCAAGGGGACCGCCTGGCCGCACCGTTTCGTGCGCTTCCTCGCACGCTTTCCTGAGGTCGTCGTCGTAGCGGCCCATTGGGGTGGGGGCCTGCCGTTCTACGAGCTCATGCCAGAGGTCGCTGCGGTGACGCGCAATCTGGTCTATGACTCGGCTGCCAGCACGTATCTCTACCGGTTTTCCGTGTTTCGGATTGTCGTCGACCTCGTAGGTGTCGAACGGGTGCTTTTCGCGAGCGACTTTCCGGTCTTGAAGCAAGGCCGGTTTCTCGAACGAGTACGAACGGAAAGCGGTTTGACCGAACAGGAACTCGTTCCCGTTCTCAGCGAGAACGCTCGGCGCGTCTATGGTCTGGCTCGTCCTTCCGAGAGGGATGGCCAGTGATTCGGGGCGTGCGTGGTACGTTGGTCGCGAAACGTTCGGGCGAAGTCCTCGTCGACGTGCACGGTGTGATCTTGCGCGTGCAGACATCAGCGACCACGCTCCAGGAACTCGGCGAGCCAGGAGACCTGGTGTCGTTGGTCACGCACCTGATCGTGCGCGAGGATGAATTGGCGCTCTACGGGTTCGCGACCGAAGCGGAGCTGGAACTCTTTCTTTCGCTCTTGGCTGTGAGCGGCGTCGGACCACGTGGGGCATTGAGCTTGCTTTCCTTGGCAGCACCGGATCGGTTGGCCGAATGGATCCGTGGAGAACGGATCGAGGAACTCGCTCGCGCCCCGGGTATCGGGAAGAAAACCGCCAGCCGTATCGTACTCGAGTTGCGGGGACGGTTACCCGCTCTCGCCGAGGTGCAGGCGGGAGAGCCGATCGACCAGGAACTCGTTGCCGCGCTTCAAGCGCTCGGCTATACGGCGCAGGAGGCACGACAAGCCGCAACGCATCCCGAGGTGCGGCGCGCCCCGTCCCTCGAGGAGCGTATCGTGGCAGCGCTCCGTCAATTGGCACCGCCCTGAATCAATCTGGCCGCGTGCGTTCCAGGCGATGCTCGATGGCAGCTGCATGTGCGGTGAGCCCCTCGCTCATGGCCAGTTGAAGAGCGGGGCTTCCGAGCAGTTCCAGCGCCTTCGGCGCGACCGCGACGAGACTCGTCACCTTCAGAAACGTCTGAACGGTCACCGGTGAAGCGAAGCGGGCTGTTCGGCCGGTGGGCATGACGTGGCTGGGGCCAGCGGTGTAATCGCCGATGACCTCAGGTGAAGTCTCGCCGAGAAACACACCACCAGCATGACGTACCCGGTCGAGATAGTGCCAGGGATCGCGGACGAGAAGACAAAGATGTTCCGGTGCGAAGAGATTGGCCAGGTCGAAGGCGCGCTCGAGATCGGGCACGATGATGATGGCTCCATTGGCTTCCAAGGCGGTGCGAGCGATCTCGCTCCGGTCCAGCTGCGCGAGTTGCCGTTCCAGTTCCTGCGCCACCTTGTGGGCGAGCATGCGCGCCGGGGTAATCAAGATCGCGCAGGCGAGGGGATCGTGTTCGGCCTGGGCGAGCAAGTCAGCGGCACAGAGAACCGGATCAGCCTGCTCATCAGCGATCAGCAATGTTTCTGTTGGTCCTGGTAGTTGATCGATTCCGACATCCCCGTATACGAGTCTTTTGGCGAGGATGACGAAGAGATTGCCCGGGCCAGCGACAATATCGACCGCTGGAATCGTCTGTGTGCCATAGGCGAGTGCGGCGATCGCCTGGGCGCCACCGATCTTGAAGACGCGTTCGATACCGAGCAGTTCTGCTGCAGCCAGGACAACAGGCGCGATCGTCCCGTCGCGGCTTGGCGGCGTACAGACGACGATGTCGCGCACACCGGCCAATTGGGCTGGAATCGCCGTCATGAGGAGCGAGGAGGGAAGCGGGGCTCGGCCCCCTGGCACGTAGATGCCGACGCGATCCACCGGTCGTACGAGTTGTCCAAAGGCGCCCGTTTCGTCGAACTCGATCCAGGAGCGCGGGATCGCTCGCCGATGAAATGCCTCGATGCGGTCGCGGGCGAAGCGGAGCGCTGCCTCGAGCTCGGGCGTGATCGCTCGACGTGCGTGCTGGAACTCTTCCGGACTGACGAGGAACGTATCGAGATGGAGACCGTCGAAGGCGAGCGTATACCGGCGGACAGCATCGTCTCCCTGGGAACGGACCTCCTGGATGATTCGCTCGACGACCTGAAGCGGCGTCAAATCGGCACCGAAAACGGTCCGGATGCGTTCCTGCACGGCGGCCGGGAGGTGGGTTGGGATTTGACGGGAGCGGGACAGGAAGCGTTCGGCTTCAGCGATGTTCTCGATCACGCGGATCCTGGTCGTCATCATTTCTCCTCCAAGGCCTGGCAGAGGCGGGCGAAGGCATGGGAGCGAGAATCGAAAACGTACTCAGGGAAGGTCACAGTGATACCCGAGCTTCCGGCCAAGCGCAAATGGTCGACAGCCTCCAGCAAGAGGTGCTGTGGAACGATGATCGTCACTTCGTACCAACCGGGGCCCTCCTCAGTCGTCTTCGGATAGACACGAGCGACGGTCGGTCCGCGTTCGCCGGTCGTTGCCGCGTGCGCCATGACGTGACGGACGACATCGTCCTCGCTCGATCCGCGAATGTTCGCTGTGACGAGGCGATAGCGTCGCGAGCGGAGACGCGCCTCGATCAGCTCGATGATGGCGCGAGCCTGCTGCAGTTTTTGCGGTGCTGAACGGAGCGCTCGACGACTCGCGATGAGGCAGGCCTGGGCGCGGAGAATCACTCCCCCTTCCAGTACCCTGAGCCGATTCTCGCGCAAGGTCACGCCTGTTTCGGTGAGATCGGCGATCAGGTCAGCGTAGCCGAGCGCGGGAGCGATTTCGAGCGCGCCATGTCCTTCGACGAGCGTGAAGTAATTGATGCCGTTACGCAACAGGAATTCGCGTGTCAGATTGGGGAACTTCGTGGCGATGCGCAAGGTGCGCCCCTGTCGCTTCCAATCGACAGCGAGGTCGGCGAGGTCAGCCAGTGTCGTGACGTCCAACCAGCTCTCGGGGACGGCGAGAACGAGTTGACAGCGCCGGAAGCCGAGATCGTCGAAAACAACGAGGACATCGGGATCGTCACCGGCGAGTTCGGCGACTAGATCGTAACCGGTGATACCGAGGTCAGCGCCCCCGCTGGCGACCTGCTGAACGATATCGGCCGTCCGCTGGAAAAGAACCTCGACGTCCTCGAATCCAGCCAGCCGCCCGACGTACTGACGTGGGTTCGGTCGCCAGACGCTGAGACCGGCACTGTCGAGAAAACGCAGGGTTGCTTGCTCGTATTCTCCCTTAGAGGCGATGGCGATTCGGAGCGGTTCGACCATCAGGTCATTCCTCGGTGGTGAGGTCGATGCGGCGAACGGAACTCGTCGCGTCGACGACCAGGATTTCGGTGACCCCGCGCCGGCGAGCGTAACGACGGTTCGCAGAAAGCGATCGGTGGCGGACGTCCAGTTCGACGATCGCGCCGCTGGCCCGCAGCCGCTCAGCGAAACGCGTGGCGGCTGCGATGGCGGAGCGATCGGCTGCCATGACGAGGAGGCGGGGCTCGCTCTTCAGCGGCAAGGCTGAGGCGTCAGCGATCCGTTCGAGGCCACCGGCGAAGCCGCAGGCTGGGAGCGGCTGGCGCGCGCCGAGCAGTTGAGCGAGATCGTCGTAGCGGCCGCCGCCGCACAGTTGCAGTCCTTCGTCAGCCTGGGAATACATTTCGAAGAGGATCCCAGTGTAGTAGTGCAGTCCGCGCGCCATTCCCGGTGCGAGCACGATCCGGTCGGTTCCCAGTCCATAGGCGGCGAGCTGATCGAGCACCTCGTCGATTCGATGCAGTGGTGCGGGATCGAGGCCATAGCGCTCGACTATCCGGCGGAGTGCCGAGAGTACCTCGTCCGGTGGACCCGAGAGCGACGCAAGTTCGCGGGCGAAAGCGAGCGCCTGGCGCAATGCGTGAGGATCGGCGCTGCGTTGGAGCTTTGTCAGGACGCCGCGAACGATCTCCTCGGGCTGGCGGGAGGCGCCGGTCATCGGTACGCCGACCTCTCGCAGAAGTGCGAGAATCAACCGTTCCAGTTCCTCCGTGGTCAAGGCGAGTTTTGCCCGGACTTCCTGGGTAATCTGCACGATGTCGGTGGAATCGACTAATGCCGGGAGTTCGCTCTCGACGTCGACCGCTTGCCCCTTGCGCAGTCGCTCCATGCTCCAGAGGAGCCAATCCCGCGCACGTTGACGGAGGGGCAGATGAGCGAGATAGTCCAGCACGATACCGACGTGACCGATGACGACACGGGGCACGATCCCGAGTGCTTCGAGAATCTCAGCAGCGAGGTGGATCACTTCTGCGTCACCGCTCGGCCCCGGGGCACCGAGCAGTTCACAGCCGACCTCGGTAAATTGACGTGTGCGCCCAGCTTGCGGTCGCTCGTAGCGGAAAACCGGACCAGCATACGCGAAGCGCAGCGGTAAGGGATCGTTCTGTCTGGACTCCACGTAGTAGCGAAGGATCGATGCCGTGTGCTCGGGCCGGAGAGCGATATCGCGATTCCGAAAACTGAAGGCGTAGAGCTGAGCGATCCGTTCGGGACCGGACTTGCGAAGGAACAGTTCGGTGGGCTCCAAGATCGGTGTTTCGATGAATTCGTACCCGTGACGCTCGAGCACGCGAGCGATGCGATGGAAAACCGCTTGTCGCCGCCGATAAAGAGCAGGAGGAGCGTCTTGCATGCCGCGCAAGCGTTCTAAGGGTTGAGGTGTTTCGGTCAGCTGGTGAATGGTCACCGGCGGAACTCTCCCTTGACCCGTCGATGGATCTGTTGCTCGATCCGTTGGCGCAGGCGCTGCAGTTCCTCCTCGCTCAATGGGCGGTCGGGAGCCGAGAAGATGACCCGGAACGCGAGGCTCTTCTTCCCGGCAGGTATGGCTGGACCACGGTAGACGTCGAACAACCTGATCTCAGTAGCCAGTGGCCCTGCTCCAGCCCGAATGGCTGCCGCGACATCGGCAGCTGGGACCGACTCGTCGACGACGATCGCGAAGTCCTGATCGACCGGCTGATAGCGCGAAACCGGTCGGACACTGATGGGCGCCAGACCGATCTCCAGGATCGTCGGGATATCGATTTCGGCCACGACGACACGAGTCTGTGGCGGGATCCCGAACCGCTCTGCGACGGTCACCAGTACTTCACCCAGCACGCCGATCGGACGGCCTCGTGCGTTGATCTCGGCGCTCCGGCCAGGTTGGAGTGTCGGATGGGTCAGCGCGCAGAATGCCACGTCTGCGACGCCGACCCGCGGCAAGATCGTCTCGAGAATGCCCTTGAGATCGAAGTAATCGACCGGACGTTCGTCCTGATAGAGATCACGCAGTGTCGCGAGCCCCGCGAGCAGACAGCCGACCACCCGTCGCTCGTCGGGCAATTCGTCTCGTTGTCGCGGTAAGTAGACCTTTCCGGTCTCGAAGATGGCAACCGCTTCGTTGAATTTGAGCTGTTCGGCAGCGTTGCGCAACAGCGTCGGCAACAAGGACGGTCGCATGATGGACCATTCCGGCCGGATCGGATTGCGGGCCCGCACCAACTCCTGAGTTGGCCGCTCGAAAAAACCGAAGCGTTCCGGTAGCTGGTCGCCCGACGGTGCAAGTGCCCTGAGCGATTCATCATCGACCATCGGGTAGGTGATCACTTCGTGGAGTCCGGCAGCGACGAGCCCGTTTTGGATTTGGCGCACGAGGCGCAATTCCGGATCGATTTCGACGGGGACGGTTTGTCCCACCGGCAGGCGTTCGGGGATCGTGTCGTAACCGATAACGCGCGCTGCCTCCTCGACGAGGTCAGCGGGAATCGTCAAGTCGCTGCGATACGTCGGGACGGTGACCAACCACACCGAGCGCCCATTTTCCCCTCCGCGTTCGACCGATAGCCCCAAGCTTTCGAAGACGCTGATCACGCGTTCGTCCGGATAGTCCACTCCGAGGAGGCGTGGAATCTCGCTGCGCGGGAATCGGATCTGCCACGGTCGGCGCGGGGCCGGATAATGGTCGACCGTCGCGACGACGCGGCAGGTCGGGATCAGTGTGCTCAGCAACTGCACTGCGCGCTGGGCGGCGGGCCAGCAGAGATTGGGATCCAGCCCGCGCTCGAAGCGAGCGGAGGCCTCGGTCCGTAACCGGAGCGTACGCGCGGTGCGTCGGATGCTGAGCATGTCGAAATTCGCGGTTTCCAAGAGGACACTGGTCGTCTCGTCGCTGATCTCGCTCTCGAGACCACCCATCACGCCAGCGATCCCGACTGGGCGCTCGGCGTCGGCAATGACGAGCATGTCGGGGGCGAGTGGACGCCGGACGTGATCGAGTGTCTCGATTTCCTCACTGGGCCGGGCTCGCCGCACGATCAACCGGCCGCCGCGGAGGCGGGATCGGTCGAAAGCATGTTGCGGCTGTCCCCATTCGATCATGACGTAGTTCGTGACATCGACCACGTTGTTGATCGGGCGAAGACCGACCAATTGGAGTCGGCGGCGCAACCACCAAGGCGAGGGGGCGACGCGGATCCCCTCGAGCGCGATACCGACGAAGCGAGCGCAGAGGTCGCTCGCCTCGATCGTCGCCAGGGTCGGGTCGACGGGTGCCTGGATCGGCGGCAATTCGGGAAGCCGGAGCGGTGAATTCGTCAGCGCAGCGACCTCGCGGGCGATCCCGATGATGGAGTAGGCGTCGACCCGATTCGGTGTGATGGAGAGTTCCAGAATCTCGTCACCGAGATAATCACGGAGCGGGATACCGACCGGAGCATCCGGATCGAGAACCAGGATGCCCTCGTGCTCCTCGGAAAGGCCGAGTTCCTTCTCGGAACACACCATTCCCTCCGAGCGGACCCCCCGGATGGTGGCAGGTTTCAGCGTGGTTAGCCGGGGCTCTGGGCTGTGCCCATCGTAGAGCGTTGCGCCGGCGAGGGCCAGCGCGACCTTCTGGCCGACGGCGATGTTCGGCGCTCCCGTCACCACGGTCAAACGATGGGCTCCCGCATCGACCGTGGCCAAAACGAGTCGATCAGCATTCGGATGGGGTTCGATCTTCTCGACCACGCCGACATAGATCTTGTCCCAATGTGCACCGATCCGCTCGATCGACTCGACCTCGAGCCCGGCGAGTGTCAGCCGTTCGGCGATTTCGTCTGCAGAGCGGTCGGTCGCGACCAATTCCTGGAGCCAGCGCATCGGAACCTTCATGGTGGCGGGCCTGCCCTTCGTTCTCGGCTCGATCAGAACGGTATGCGGTCGAACTGGGCAAGAAAACGGAGATCGCCTTGATAGAAGTACCGGATGTCAGGGACACCATAGCGGAGCATCACGAGTCTCTCGACACCCATGCCGAATGCCCAACCGGTATACCGGTCGGGATCGTATCCCACGTTGCGGAGCACCTGCGGGTGAACCATCCCTGCACCCAGGATCTCGATCCAGCCGCTTTCGCCGCACACGCGGCAGCCCTCGCCACGGCAAAACATGCAGTCGATGGCGAAGTCGACCCCCGGTTCGACGAAGGGGAAGAAATCGCAGCGAAAGCGGACGCGTCGTTCTTTACCGAAAAGCTGGCGTGCGAACTCAGCCAATGTTCCCTTGAGATCAGCCATCGTGATCTGTTCGTCGACAGCGAGCCCCTCGATCTGATGGAAATGCCACTCATGCGTCGCATCGACCGCTTCGTACCGATAACAGCGACCAGGCACCACGACGCGCACCGGTGGCTTTCTGCGCTCCATCACGCGGATCTGCATCGGGGACGTGTGCGGACGCAGGACGATCTCCTTTTGGTCGGACTCGATGAAGATCGTGTCCCACACGTCGCGAGCCGGGTGCTCCGGTGGAATATTGAGCGCATCGAACGCGTAATAGCCATATTCCACTTCCGGGCCCTCGACCACCTGAAAACCGAGATGAGCGAAGATGTCGGTTACCTCGCGAATCATTTGCGTAACAGGGTGGAGCGTCCCGATGCGTGGGCGCCGGCCAGGAAGTGTCACATCGATCGCTTCCGCAGCGATGCGGGCCGCGAGCTCGATCTCACGCACCTCGCGTTCGCGTTCCTCGTAGGCGGTTTGGAGTTCATCCCGAAGTTCATTGGCGAGTCGACCGATGATCGGCCGTTGCTCTGGTGGCAGCGTGCCCAATGCTCGCAAAAGTTGCGTCAGCTCTCCGCGTCGGCCGAGGTATCGAGCGTACCATTCGGCGAGCGCAGCCTGAGTCGTGCTCGCAAGAAGTTCTCGTTTGGCACGCTGTCGGAGTTCCTCGATCCGATCGGTGTTCACGGATACCTCCTGCTTCGGAGTCGTCGCGCTCATCCCCGCGCTGGTGCGCCCGTCGGGGCGCGGCCTGAGCATAAGGATGCGTGATGGCTCGTGTCAAGCGAGGGTCGAGGTCACCGGTGCCGGGTACACTTCGCCGGAAAGAAACGGGCAGGACAGGAGGTCGGAGCGATGAGCCAGACGACGATCGCAGCAGTCCGGGCACGGGAGATTCTCGACTCGCGCGGCAATCCGACCGTCGAAGTGGACGTGCGACTTTCCTGCGGGGCTGTCGGTCGGGCGGCGGTGCCGTCCGGTGCCTCGACTGGGCACCATGAGGCCCTGGAGCTGCGCGATGGCGAGCAGCGTTATGCCGGCAAGGGAGTGCGGCGCGCGGTCGAGCACGTCAATGGACCGATCGCCTCGGCGATTTGCGGAATGGACGCGCTCGATCAACGAGCGATCGATCGAGTACTCATCGAGCTGGATGGCACGCCCAACAAAGGCCGTTTGGGTGCCAATGCGCTCCTGGGGGCCTCGCTCGCCGTCGCCCGTGCCGCGGCTGCGGCAGTGGGACTCCCACTCTACCGGTACCTCGGAGGACCGAACGCTCATCTTCTTCCGACACCTATGCTGAACATCTTGAACGGCGGTAAGCATGCCGCTGGATCCGGTGTCGACATGCAGGAATTCATGGTCGTTCCGGTCGGGGCACCGTCCTTCGCCGAGGCCATCCGTTGGGCCAGCGAGATCTACCAGACTCTTCGCTCGGTGCTGGCCGAGCGCGGTGCGGCGACCACCATCGGTGACGAGGGCGGTTACGCTCCGCGTCTGCCTGGTAACCAGGATGCGATCGAGGTGATTCTCCGTGCGATCGACCGCGCTGGCTACCGAATCGGTGAGCAGGTGGTGCTGGCGCTGGATCCGGCGATGACCGAACTCTATCGGGATGGAACCTACCAATTGCCAGGCGAGGGGCGCACACTCTCGCCGGACGAGCTCATCGACTTCTGGGCGGAGTGGGTCGAGCGGTATCCGATCGTTTCGATCGAGGACGGACTCGCAGAGGATGACTGGGATCATTGGCAGCGCCTGACAGCCCGGCTCGGTCATCGCGTGCAACTCGTCGGGGATGACCTGTTCGTCACTAACCCGCAGCGGATTCGCCAGGGTATCCTGTTCGGTGTCGCCAACGCGGTGCTGGTCAAACCGAACCAGATCGGGACGCTCACGGAAACGCTCGAGGCGATCCACCTCGCTCAGACGCATGGGTACGCGACCGTGATTTCGCACCGGAGCGGTGAGACCGCAGATGCCTTCATTGCTGATCTCGCGGTCGCGGTCAACGCCGGCTTGATCAAGACAGGTGCCCCAGCGCGGATGGATCGCGTCGAGAAGTACAACCAGCTGCTACGCATCGAGGAAGAACTCGGTTCGGCTGGCACCTATGCTGGCTGGAGCGGTTTCCCGGCAGGCTTGCGTCGCTTCGGCTGAGCGATGTCCCATATCGCTGAGCATGCCTGATGACGACTCTGCGGACACGCAGGAGAAGGCAGCCCTGCACGTCGTGCGAGGCCGGTGTGTGTCGGACACAGATGACGCCGAAGCGCACGCTCGATTCGGCTCCACGTGCTCACTGACGGTGAATCGAGCTCGCTGCGATCACCTGCCGACGTGAGGTGCGACGATCAAACTCCGACCGGTCATTTCCTCCGGTTGGGGAAGGCCCATGACCTCGAGGATGGTCGGCGCAACATCGGCCAGGCGTCCACCGGCTCGTAGGGGCACCGAGCGAAATGGCGAGCGGTCCGGTGCAACGAGGATGAACGGTACCGGATTCTTCGTATGGGCGGTCCACACCTCGTTCGTTCCGGGAACCAGCATCTCGTCGGCATTTCCGTGGTCGGCCGTGACGACGAGATAGCCGTTGACCGAACGCACGGCCTGCTCGATCCGTCCGAGACAACGGTCGACACATTCGACCGCAGCGACCGCTGCTGCGAAGACACCCGTGTGTCCGACCATATCGGGATTGGCGTAGTTGACGAGGACGAAGGCGTAACGTTGCGAGTCGATCGCCTCGACCGCAGCAGCGGTCACTTCGGGAGCACTCATTTCAGGCTGGAGGTCGTAGGTGGGTACTTTGGGTGAGGGGACGAGGAGTCGATCTTCGCCAGGGAACGGTTCTTCGCGGCCACCATTGAAGAAATAGGTCACGTGCGCGTATTTTTCCGTTTCGGCGGTATGGAACTGCCGGAGTCCGGCATCGGAGAGTACTCGGGCGAGAGGGACGCGCACGATATCGGGAGCGAAGGCGACGAGTACCGGAAAGTGAGGTTCGTACTCGGCCATCGTCACCATGAGGAGATCACGCGGCCAACGACAGCGTGGGAAAGCAGTGAAGTTCGCGTCAGTGAGCGCGTGCGTGAGCTGCCGAGCGCGGTCAGCACGAAAATTGAAGAAAATCACCGCATCCCCGTCCTCGATCGTTGCGAGGGGCTTCTTTTCTGCATCGACGATGACCGTTGGAACGATGAACTCGTCGGTTATGCCCTGTGCGTAGCTTCGCTCGACCGCTTCGAGCGGCGAGCGCGCGGTCGGTCCGAGCCCGCAGACGATGGCGTCGTAGGCCAGCTTGGTTCGCTCCCAGCGTTTGTCTCGGTCCATCGCATAATAGCGACCGCTCACGGTCGCGACGAAACCGGTACGAAGGCGATCCAGCGCGGCTAGTAGCTCGCGCAGGTGTTCGATACCGCTCGTCGGAGCGGTATCCCGGCCGTCGGTGAAGGCATGAACGGCGACGCGGGAAATCCCAGCACGAGCAGCGAGTTCCAACAGGGCAAGAAGGTGTCGTTGATGGCTGTGCACACCTCCATCACCGATCAGGCCCATGAGATGGAGTGTGCGTCCTGGCTGGCGCGCGCGGTCGAGCGCTCGCTGGAATGCGTGATTCTCGAAGAACGAACCGTCTTCGATCGCAAGATCGATGCGCGTGATGAGTTGGTAGACGATTCGTCCAGCACCCAGATTGAGGTGCCCGACTTCAGAGTTTCCCATTTGGTCATCGGGCAGGCCGACGTCGCGACCCCAGCAGCGGAGTGTCGTCATCGGGTAGGTCGCTTGGAGACGATCCATGACCGGAGTGTGGGCAGCCCGGATCGCATTACCGGGATAGTCCGGGCCGATCGCCCAGCCGTCCAGGATGACGAGACAAACCATCGGCGGCTGCTTCACGAGAGTCCCCTCCCCCATCGATGGGTGCCATCACCCTCGCGCTGATAGTAGACCTCACTGGCATACCTGACAAATCGCTTCACGAGACGCTCGCGGTACAATCCGGGGCGTAGTCGAAGGGCTGACGGGAGAGGAGTCGAGAAGGCGATGCGTAGCGAGCGGATTACGCACGGGATCGATCGAGCGCCGGCTCGTGCCATGCTGCGAGCAGTCGGCTTTCGCGACGAGGACTTCGACAAGCCGATCGTCGCGATCGCCAATACGTGGACCGATGCCATGCCGTGTAACTACCACCTACGGGAACTCGCACAGCACTTGCGCGAGGGTATCCGCGAGGCTGGCGGTGTACCGGTCGAGTTCAACACGATCGCAGTGAACGATGCTATCTCGATGGGAACCGAAGCGATGAAGGCCTCGCTGATCAGTCGCGAGGTGATCGCTGACTCGATCGAACTGATGGCATATGGATACCAGTTCGATGCCCTGGTCGCCATCGTCTCCTGTGACAAGACGATTCCAGGGGGAGCGATGGGGGTGATTCGTGCCGGGGTTCCTGCCATGGTGTTGTACGGAGGCTCGATCGCTCCCGGACACTGGCGTGACCGCGAACTGACGATCGTGGAAGTCTTCGAGGCAGTTGGGGCCTACGCGGCCGGGAAGATCACGTTGGAGGAACTGCAGGAGATCGAACGGCGAGCGATCCCGGGGCCGGGCGCCTGTGGTGGACAATATACGGCGAACACGATGGCGATGGCACTCGAAGTGATGGGCCTGTCGCCGATGGGCTACAACGCGATACCGGCGATCGCGCCGGAAAAGGCTCCGGCGACCCGGGAGGCTGGCCGCCGTTTCATGGAGGTCGTCCGTGCGAACCGAACGCCCCGCGATTTCCTGACCAAGACCTCGCTGCGGAACGCGATCGCTGCAGTGGCCGCGACGGGCGGATCGACCAACGCGGTTCTGCACCTCTTGGCCATCGCGCACGAGTTGGGTATTCCGCTGAGCATCGACGAGTTCGATGAGATCAGCCAGCGAACGCCGATCATCGCTGATCTGAAGCCGTGGGGAAAGTACGTGGCGTGGAGTCTCTATAAGGCTGGTGGAACCAAGCTCGTTGTGAAGCGGCTCCTCGAGGCTGGACTCGTCGAGGGGGATGCTCGTTTGGTGACGGGTGAGACCCTGGCCGAGGCGGTCGCTGACGCTCAGGAGGCTCCTGGTCAGCCCGTCGTCTATCATCCGTCCGCTCCGTTGAAACCGCATGGTGGTCTGGTCATTCTGCGCGGATCGCTCGCGCCCGAGGGTGCCGTTCTCAAAGTTGCCGGTACGGAGCAGATGTACTTCCGTGGGACGGCTCGCGTCTTCGATGCCGAAGAGCAGGCGATGCAAGCGGTCCTCAACCAGCAGATCAAGCCAGGCGATGTGGTGGTCATTCGGTACGAGGGGCCCAAGGGTGGTCCAGGCATGCGGGAAATGCTGGGGATCACGGCAGCGATCGTGGGCGAGGGGCTCGGTCCACATGTCGCTTTGGTCACCGATGGCCGGTTCTCAGGCGGTACCAAGGGACTCATGATCGGCCACGTAGCGCCCGAGGCGCCAGTGGGTGGGCCGATCGCCTTCGTCCAGGATGGTGACACCATCGTGATCGACGTGGAGAAGCGGCGGATCGATCTCGAGGTGCCAGAAGCGGAACTTGCCGAGCGGCGTTCGCGCTGGTCGCCGCCCGCTCCACGGTTCACCAATGGGGTCTTCGCCCGCTACGCTGCGCTCGTCAGTTCTGCCTCGCAGGGTGCTGTCTTGCGGACACCTGCCTGGCAATGAGATCGTGGCAAGAGATGTGGGGCAGGGACAAAACCCGGCCCCACCGGTTTCGCTAGATCGTGACCGGTTCGGGGAATTCGACGATCGAAAGGACGAGACGAACCAGTTCGTCTCGTTCTTCCGGCGTCTCGGCCCGGATCGTGACATGCCCGAGCTTTCGACGCGGTCGCGGGGTTTTTCCATAGAGATGCACGTGCACATTGGGAATCGCGAGGAGCGCCTCGATCGGTGGTACGGAACCGAGCAAATTGATCATCGCCGCATAGCCGCGCATCGCTGTCGAGCCGAGGGGCCATCCCAGGAGAGCGCGCAGGTGCTGCTCGAACTGACTCGTTTCCGCTCCTTCGATCGTCCAGTGGCCACTGTTATGCACGCGAGGTGCCATTTCGTTGGCCAGGAGCGTCTCACCGACGACGAAGAACTCGACAGCCAGGATGCCCACGTAGGACAGTTCTTCGAGGAGCGCTGCTACCGAGCGTTCGGCTTGTTCTTGCAGGGTGCGGCTCGCGCGTGGGGCCGGTGCGCGTGAGAGCGCGAGAATGCCATCGGTATGGCGGTTTTCGACGAGTGGGAAGAACGCGATTTCACCGGTGCGTGAACGTGCTCCGAGGAGCGAGACTTCGTCGTCGAACGGTACGAGCTCCTCGAGCAGGCACGAGGCGCGACCCAGCTCTTCCCAAGCTCGCGGGAGTTCTGCAGGCACGCGTACTCGCTTTTGCCCATGCCCGTCGTAACCGTAGCGTCGCGTCTTGAGAACGGCTGGAAACGGGACTGTTTCGATGGCCGGACCGAAGTCCTCGGGGGACGAGATCGGCGCGTAGCGTGGGACGGGAATGCCACACGATTCGAACAATCGCTTTTCTTCCAGCCGGTCTTGAGCACGGAACAGGGCCTCTGGTGGCGGCAAAACCGGCAACCGTGTCGCCAGGAATTCGGCCGTCGTGCCCGGGACGTTCTCGAATTCATACGTCACGCAGTCCAACCCGGTTGCGAACTGCTCGAGGGCCAGGCGATCGTCGTAGGAGGCCACGAGCAGTTCGGCGACGTGACCGAGCGGGGCCTCGGGAGATGGATCGAGACCGCGAAAGTGCAGACCGAGCGGATACCCGGCGAGCGCCAGCATTCGCCCGAGTTGCCCTCCGCCGAGAATCCCGAGACGCATCGGTCGCTCCTTCACGGTGCCTGTCTCGGGTCAGGGTTTTCCAAAACCGCGCGGGTTTGCTCGTCTCGGAAGCTGCGGAGACGCTCGCGGATCTCGGGGTACTTCGTCCCGAGGATCGCTGCTGCCAGGAGCGCAGCATTGACCGCACCGGCACGACCGATGGCCAGTGTGCCGACCGGTACTCCGGCTGGCATCTGGACGATAGAGAGCAGCGAATCGAGTCCGTGCAGCGTTTGGCTCTGCACCGGTACGCCGAGAACCGGCAAGACCGTCTTGGCGGCGGTCATACCGGGCAGATGGGCAGCGCCCCCAGCTCCGGCGATGATGACCTCGATGCCGCGCGCTTCGGCTGTCACCGCGTACTCGAACATGAGGTCCGGAGTCCGATGGGCTGACACGACACGGACCTCGTACGGGATAGCCAACCGATCGAGCGTGCTGGCGGCATGACTCATGGTTTCCCAGTCGGATCGCGAGCCCATGATGATGCCGACGAGCGGGCGCGAGAAAACGTTCGATGCCTGCACGGCGCGATCCCTCTCTCAGTCCTCGCCTTGGGCACGGGTAAAACCAGGCTCCCCATCGAGTTCGTGAAGCAGTTGGACTCGACTCCAACGATAGCGAGCGCTGACTCGTTCGAGCAGGGCAGTGACCGTTGCTGTGGAGATTTCCTCGTCACGGCTCAAGAATCGGCAGCGCCAGTGGTCGACATAATCGATAGTGGTACCGACGTCAGGATAGACCTGAAGACCACGACTCGAAATGAGGTGAAGCCGTAGAGGGAGATCGCCCACCAGGTGTTCGAGATTGGGTCCCAAGACGTGAGGTGGTTCGGTACCTTCGATGATGAGGTCGATGCCCACCACACGGCGTCGACTGGGACGAATCGGATCGAGTTCCGGGCGCTGTGCCGGAATACGAATCGGTTGGTAAGGGCGTGACTGCCACGTTGCGGAACGACGGCCGAGATTGGCAATGATCGCATCGGTGAAGGCCGTCGTCGAGACGGCTCGCTCGTCGCCGACGACATCGCGGGTGAGCGCTTTCCCTTCTTCGAGCGTGACGATGAGGGCTTGCTCGATCGTCTCCGCTGCTTCGAACTCGTCGATGTAGCGCAACATCATCACTGAAGTAAGGATCATGGCGGTGGGATTGATGACGTTCTTCCCAGCATACTTGGGTGCTGTGCCGTGAACTGGTTCGAAGATGGCTACCTCGTGGCCGTAATTACCTGAGGCAGCGAAGCCGAGCCCGCCGACCAGACCCGAGGCGAGATCGGAGACGATATCGCCGTTCAGATTGGTCGTGACGATGACCTCGAACTGCTCAGGAGCCTTGACGAGCTGGTGTGCACAGTTATCGATGATGAGGTGGTTCGCTTCGATGTCCGGATACTCGGAAGCGACTTCCTCAAAGATGTGCTGAAACCACCCTTCGGTCAGTTTCAAAATATTGGACTTGGTCGCGCACGTAACTTTCTTTCTGCCTTCAGCGCGGGCAAGTTCGAATGCAAAGCGGATGATCTTTTCGCTTCCTTTATAGGATATCAGCTTATGGGCGATAGTCACTCCAGGAGTTTCGCGGTATTCGATAGCAGCGTAGAGATCTTCGATATTCTCCCGTACGACGACGAGATCGATGTTGCGTCCGCGATAGGGAGTGGGAACCGAGGGGAGTTCGCGCACCGGGCGGACGTTCGCGAAGGCCTCGAAGAGCTTGCGCAACGTCACATTGGCACTCTTCTCGCCATAGCCGACAGGTGTTTCCAGTGGTCCCTTCAGGACCACCCGGGTGCGTTTGATCGACTCGATCGTGTCATCCGGTACACCGCTCGCGATCCCTTCGCGGAAGACGCTCGCACCGGCTCGCCGGACTTCCCACTCGATCGGTGCACCAACTGCCTCGATGAGTCGGCAAGCACTTTCCACGATCTCTGGCCCGACGCCATCGCCTGGTATCAAGGTCACGAGTTTTTTCCCATTCGGGGTCACGACGTACTTCATCGTTGCACCGCTTCCTCTCGACTGCTCGATCGCTGGCGGTCTGCCCAGCCTGATCGGGCACCATACTCGAGAGACCGGCCCGTTGTCAACCGCTGGTTTATCGCTTCCATTGCTGAAGGTTATCGCGATCCTCGTCTAGCGATCGTCGGTGGTACCGCTGACTCTGGTGGGCGGTGCGATTCGGCCCTCGCGCAAGTCATTTGCGATCATTGTAGCGACGACGTTGCCGAGGCGGACGCTGTAATTGGTGCCACGGTCCTCCGGATAGATCTGCGCGGTATTGGCGACGTAGACACCCGGCAACGGTGTCCGATGCTCCGGGATCTGCTCACTGTAGCGCAAGGTGACGATCGGCTGGGCAGCTCGCTCTCGAAAAACCCAGTAGTCCTCGATCCACTCGGATGAGAACGACGGGTTGACTTTCGGCAAGTGGTGCAGTGCGGCCGCGAGAACTTCCTCGTCACGAAGCGCGAGATAGGGATGGCTCTGATCGACGTATTTGCTCACGTAGATGAGGTGGCGGCCCTGGTAATAGGACGGTGGTATGAAGTTCGTATGTTCGATGATGCCGGTATACGGGAGATCAGGATCGCCGATATTCAGCCAGTAGATCTCGCTCAGTCGGTGGCGCGACTGGAGGAGGAGGGTGACGGCTGCTTGGTAAGCGGTACCCAGCAGCTTGTGCCGGTAGGTCTCAGGAAGTTGCGGAAAGAGTTTTGCGACGAGCGGGCTCGGGACGGTGGCCACGACGATGTCGACCAGCGTGGTCGCCCCACTCGAGTCGCGCACGAGCCAACTGTCCTCATGCCGTTCGATCACCTCGACCCCGACTCCCGGGTGGATCGCTCCGCCAGCTTCCTGGATCGCTCGTGCGAGCCGATCGATCAGGACGTTGAAACTGCCGAGAATGTAGCCGAGCCGCTCGCGCTCGAAGAGCGATCGCCGGGACTGGGTTCGAAGATAAATCTTGTTCCAGAACCAGGCCATGGCGACGTCCCCGGCGCGCGGTCCGAACTTGGCGCGGAGCTGCGCGCCCCAGACACGTTCGAACGCGCGGTCTCCGATCCAGCGGCGTAACCACTGTTCCGCGGTCACGTACTCGAAGCGTTGCCAATCGTGGACGTGCTGGAGATAGAGGGTCACCAAGCCGATACGCAATCGATCGGGCAAGGGAACGACGCCTAGTCGTAAGACATCGAGCGCACTGGAGAGCGGATAGATGCGTCCGCGAGCGAAGAAGCCGACTCGCGAGGGTAGCCAAACGAGCCGATCAGCCAAACCGAGCTCTTCGATCAAGCGAACGATATCTCGGTCGCTCAGGAAGAGGTGATGATAGAAGTATTCCAGCGCTGTGCCGAGCAACGGAAAAGCGGCCGCCTGTCCACCGAGCTGCCGCTGTCGTTCCCAGAGAACGACCCGATGCCCCTGGTGAGCGAGACGATAAGCTGCAGTCAAGCCTGCGATACCACCACCGATGATCCCGATGCGAAGCGCAGTCGGCATGCGGTGTCCCTCAGGCAGGAGCGTGTTGACGTCGCAAGCGCGCGAACAATCGATGGAGTTCGCGGTTTTCCCAGACGACGACGATTTGGCTGGCGTTGAAGATGGACGAGTAGGTCCCGCTGACGATGCCGATCAGCAGGGCGAGCACGAACGTCCGGATCGTTTCGCCTCCGAGCAGATAGAGTGCGAGCAGCGTCAGCACGACCGTGAGTGAAGTATTGATCGAGCGGACGAGTGTCTGTACGAGGCTGTAGTTCACGATCTGTTCGAAGGTCGGAGCTGCTCGGCGGGCGAGATTTTCCCGGATACGGTCGAAGACCACGATCGTATCGTGAACCGAAAAGCCGATCACCGTGAGCAAAGCCGTCACGAACAACGCATCGACTTCGACGCCGCGCAACCAGCCGAGAATGGAGAAGATACCGACGACGACAGCGACATCATGCAACATCGCGATGACGGCAGCTATCCCGTAGAGAAAGGGATTGTTCGTGTTCCGGAAAGCCCAAGCGATGTACAGCAAGATACCCACCGTCGTCAAGGCAACAGCGACGATCGCGCGGTTCCGGATCGCCGTTCCCAAGGTCGGTCCGACCGATTCTAAGCGAAGCTCCGTGACGTCTCCGAACGAGGCGCGGAGAGCCTGAACCAACTTCTCCTTTTCCGGGGAACCCTCTTTGAGCTCCCGCATACGGATCAAGACGACATTGTTATCGGCTGTCTGAACGATCGCGTCATCGATGCCGTGCTGAGCGAGCACTTGCCGCACATCGCCGGGCTGAACCGGCCGGCTGAGCTGAATTTCCCACAGCGTCCCGCCGGTGAAATCGATGCTCAAACGGACACCGTGAACGGCCAGCGAGAGCAGCCCGGGAATGATGACGATCAACGACAGAAGAAACCAGTAGTACCGCTTACCGACCAAATCGAGCATCGACGTTCCCTCTCAATCACCGCGTGCTGGCGCCATCGCGACCTGTGACGGTGAGATACCGAACCAGCGGACGTCGCGGAAAATGCGGCGCGTCAACAGCAGGCGCAGAAGCGTACGGGTCACGACGATCGCGGTGAACATGCTGACGGCAACACCGATGAAGAGCGTCAAGGCGAACCCTTGGATGATCGTGGCACCGACATACCGTCCGAACCAGAACAAGATCATGCAGGAGATCATCGTGGAAATGTTGGAGTCCCGGATCGAGGGCCAAGCATGATTGAAGCCTTCCTCGATAGCGCGAGCGATCGGGCGACCGAGGCGAAGTTCCTCGCGGATGCGTGCAAAGATGAGCACGTTCGCGTCGACGGCCATACCGATGGACAAGATGAACCCTGCAATGCCGGGCAGTGTCAGAACCACCGGAATCAGCTTGAAGAGTGCAAAAACGTAGGCCGTATACAGGAGCAGTGCAATGACGGAAATGAATCCTGGTAGTCGGTAGTACAAGAGCATGAAGAGCGCCACCAAGCTGAGTCCGACGATTCCCGCTACGATGCTCTTGCGAATCGAATCCTGGCCGAGTGTGGGGCCGACGGTTCGGCTCTGCACGACCTCGAGCGGCACAGCGAGGGCACCGGACTTCAGTTGAAGTGCCAAATCGCGAACTTCTTGCGCAGTCAGCCCCTGGATGATACCACGATCGCGAATAGCATCTTTGATCGTCGCCGTGTTGATGACCTGTTTGTCGACGACGATCGACATGGGCTGGCCGATATGCGTGCTCGTGTACTGATAGAAACGGCCCGCTGCCTCTGGTTTCAACTCGAAACCGACGACGAGATTCCCGAACTGATCGGTCGTCGGATAGGCGTCTTTCAGATCAGCACCGGTGACGATGGTCTCGTAAACCGTGCCGGTCGGCTCTGTTGTCGCTGCTGGAGTCGGGGTGGCGTCGGGCGTTGCGCCTACCGTCTCGCTCGCGGCCGCAGGCTCGTTCGCTGTCGTCGGTGTGCTCGCGCTCGTTGTCGGCGTCGGTGCGACATCGCTGGCAGGGCCAGCTGTCGTGTTGACGATCGTACCGACCGGTAAGAATTCGCCTTTGGTATCGATGATTTCCAATAAAGCAGTCCGTTGCAGGACGCGTACCGCGCGCTCGGGATCTTGGAAACCAGGAAGTTCTACGAGAATCTGATCGGTCCCACGTGTCTGTATGACTGGTTCGCTGACCCCCAGTCCATTGACGCGGCGTTCGATCGTGTCCCGCGTTCCTTGGAGGACTTCCTGCGTCACCGTGACACCAGCTGGGGGGCGTGCCTGGAGGACGAGCTGGACGCCGCCTTGGAGATCCAGGCCGAGCCGGACCGTGATCGAGCGCTTCCATCCGAATGGGTCGAGTTGCTGGCCGGGGAGATCGACCCAGACTGCTGCCAGGCTCAGGAGAACGATGACGATCAACGTTTGCCACGGACGGATACGCACGCGGTCCTCTCTTTCACTCGCGCGGTGCACCACGCCGCGGGGATTATACTCCCGAGGTTCGCGTCGTCATCGGTGGTATCACCGTCTCGATCGTCCGGTAGAGCCCGTGTCGAGCGATGTACTCCTCGACGACGGGCGGAACCTGATAGCGGATCGTTCGTCCTTGAGCGACACGCCGCCGTATGTCGCTCGCTGCGATCTGGATGAGTGGCACGGGGACGAGTATGACTCGATCGCGTGCTGCCGGAACGCGAGCAAAAACGGACTCGAGATCGACCGCGATGCCAGGGCGCAGAGCGACCCCGAGGAGAGCCAACTCGGCGATGCGATTCGGCTGGTGCCAGGTCGGAAGATCGTGGAGCGAGTCTTCGCCCATCAGAAAAACGAGTTCCGCATCGGGATACTCATGACGCAGCACAGTGAGGCTGTCCACGGTATAGCAGGGACCGGGTCGGCGAACATCGACGTAGGAAATCGCGAAATGCGGGTTCCCCTGGAGGGCGAGTTGGAGCATCGCGAGCCGGTGAGGGATGGGGGTGATCGGTCGCCCGATCTTGTGCGGCGGCTGCCCTGCTGGCAAGAAGAGGACCCGCGAGAGCTGAAGTTCCTCCCTGAGCACCTCAGCGACGATCAGATGCCCGTGATGGATAGGATCGAACGTTCCACCGAAGATCCCGAGCCGTGGCACCCAACGCTCCTCCTCGACCGATTCGTCTTCAGTCGTCGGCAATCGTACACTCTGCGTTCGGACGGAGGAGCAGGCGAATGGATCATCCAACGGAGAACCGAGAAGAAGCGGAAGCGAGATGGGAGCCGCCCCGCTTTTCGGAAGCAGAAGAGAAGTCGTCACGCCGTGAGCAGGTTCCTCCGGGGTTGCGCCTCGATATCGGTTGGCTGATCGCTTTACGCATGGCGGCGATGCTCGCCGCCATGCTCGCCGTGACACAACCCGGTCGTTCGACCGCGCTCCTCGTATTGCCTGCATTGGCCGGTACCACGGCGCTGGTCGCCTCGCCGCTGTTCCGTCTTCCGTTGCGTCTCCGAACAGCGAGTCTGATCGAAACTCTTGCGATTGGTTTGGCGCTGCCTCTTGCGGTCGTGCAAGCGTGGATCCTTCTCCCGACGGAAGTGTCAACGGGGAAATCGATCCTGTTGGCGACAGAGATCGGTTTGGCGCTGGTTCTCGTGATGATCGGCGCGGCGATCCTCGTCGAGCACAGACGGGCGATGTGGAGCCCGCTAGCCCAGGTGCTGGCGTTGTGGCTCGTCTTGGCTGGCCCGACCGGTATTCTGCCAGGGGCACGCGATGCGACGACTCCCGCGTTGGCGGTCGCAATCGGGCTCGCGTGTTTGGCTGGAGCGCTCGTGACGCTCGTCGCGCGCATGGTTCCGGCACGAGCCGCCTCATGGGTCGTCATCAGCGGAACCGTCTCCTATCTCGGCCTGCTGGGAACGAATGGAACACTCGAACGGCTGATGCAGAATCAGCCGCTCGGTGTCCTCTTGTGGAGTGGCCAGGCGTTGATCGCGGTGGCGCTGTTCTTCTCGCGGGTTCGTCGCTGGTTAGTTCGCTCGCTCGACACCGTCACCGCTGAGTACTTCCTGGGACGACCGCGACGGAGCGAGGGCTTCGCCCAAGAGACCGACCGCGACTGAAGCGACCTCGTCCCCTTCCTGGAGTCGCATGACGCTCACTCCCTGCGTGTGCCGACCTTGGCGTGGGATTTGCGCAACCGGAACGAGGATCATGCGTCCGCGCCGGCTGACCAGAACGGCAGTGTCTTCCTCACGGGCGACCGTCGCGGCAGCCACGTGGCCGGTGCGCGGTGTGACCTTCATGGCGATGACACCGGATCCGCCGCGTCCTTGGGTTCGGAACTCGTCGAGAGAGGTGCGCTTGCCATAGCCGTACTGGGAGACCAGCAAAAGGTCGCCCTCCGGGCGCACGACTTCCGCCGCGATGACAGCGTCGCCCTCGTCCAAACGAATACCGATGACTCCTCCAGCCTGTCGACCCATCGGTCGTACGTCGTCCTCGTGGAAGCGGATGGCCTGGCCTCGAGCAGTGATCAGAATGATCTCGTCCGAGCCACTCGTGGCGCGTACCCAGGCCAGTTCGTCTCCCGCATCCAACGACATGGCGATGAGGCCACTCGTGCGGACATTGGAGAATTCCTCGAGCCGGACACGCTTGACCCGGCCTTGGCGCGTGCAGAAGAACAGAAACATCGCGGTCGAGAAGTCCCGTACTGGCAGGAGGGTCGTGACTTCTTCACCCGGCTGGAGGTTGAGGAAGTTGACGATCGGGAGCCCCCGCGCGTTGCGTCCCACATCGGGGAGTTCGTAAGTCGGCAGCTGGAAGACGCGACCACGGTTGGTGAAAAAGAGGAGCGAATCATGCGTACTGGCGAGCACGATGTGCTGGATCGAGTCCTCGTCCCGAACCGCCATGCCATTCACGCCCCGGCCACCACGATGTTGGACACGGAAATGGCCGTTCGTACTACGCTTCACATAACCCCGTGACGTCAGCGTGACGATGACATCGACGCGGGGAACCAAGTCCTCGTCGCTGATCTCGCTACTGGCTTCCTGGATCTGGGTTCGCCGGGGATCCCCGTATCGTTCTTTGAGCTCGAGAAGCTCCTGGCGTACGACGGCCAAGATCTTCGCCGCGTCGGCGAGGAGCGCACGCAGTTCGGCGATCCGTGCGAGCAACTCCCGATACTCGTCCTCGATCTTCTGTCGCTCCAAGGCCGCAAGGCGACGCAGCTGCATGTCGAGGATGGCGTTGGCCTGGATTTCGGTCAAGCCGAAACGCGCCATCAACTGCTGTCGGGCATCCTCGGCCGATCGGGCGTTGCGGATCGTGCTGATGACCTCGTCGAGGTGATCCAGCGCGATCTTCAGACCTTCCAGGACGTGGGCTCGCCGCTCGGCCTGACGAAGGTCGAACTCGGTGCGCCGACGGATCACCTGTTGGCGGTGTTCCAAATACAGCTGAAGCAGGCGCTTGAGGGTCAGGACGCGCGGTAAAACCCCGTCGACTAGTGCGAGCATATTGACACCGAACGTGGTTTGCAGTTGGGTATGCTTGAATAGATTGTTGAGCACAGCTTTCGGTTGTGCGTCACGTTTGAGCTCGATCACGATGCGCAGACCGTCGCGGTCGGATTCATCGCGCAGATCATGGATGCCTTCCAAGCGCCCGCTCTTGACGAGTTCTGCAATGCGCTCGATGAGCGCAGCCTTGTTCACTTGATAGGGTAGCTCGGTGACGATGATGCTGGTCCGACCCCGCCCAGTCTCCTCGATGTGGGCCCGCGCGCGGACGACGATGCGTCCGCGGCCGGTCGCGTAGGCGGCCAAAATTCCTTCTCGTCCCAGGATGATTCCTCCGGTCGGAAAGTCCGGACCGGGCAGTCGTTCGACCAATTCCTCGACAGTCGCTTCAGGATTGTCGATGAGGTAGACCAGTGCATCGACGACTTCGCCGAGATTGTGTGGGGGAATATTGGTGGCCATACCGACCGCGATGCCGCTCGCCCCGTTGACGAGAAGATTCGGTAGTCGGGCTGGAAGGACAGAAGGTTCGCGCGTGCTATCGTCATAGTTGGGCACGAAGTCGACGGTTTGCTTGTCGATGTCCGCGAGGAGTTCTTCAGCGATCGGAGCGAGGCGTGCCTCGGTGTAGCGCATCGCGGCGGCACTATCGCCGTCGACGGAACCGAAGTTTCCCTGCCCGTCGATCAACGGGTACCGCATGGTGAATGGTTGGACCATGCGAACCAAGGCGTCGTAGACCGCACTGTCCCCGTGGGGGTGATAAGACTTCAGGACCTCACCGACGATACCTGCGCTCTTGCGATACTTGGCAGTAGGGCGCAGCCCCATCTCGTACATGCCGTACAAAATGCGCCGCTGGACTGGTTTGAGTCCGTCGCGCACGTCTGGCAACGCTCGTTGCACGATCACGCTCATCGCGTAATCGAGATACGAGCGCTTCATCTCTTCTTCGATACTGATGACGCGGATACGTCCGATTTGTTGCTCGCTCATCGCTCCGCCGTCCATCGCTGACCCACCCGCTGGATTTTACCAGAGTCGTGGCCCTACTTCCTGATAGGGGTAGGGATAAGGATGTCCATCTTGTCCGAGTATTCGAGTGTGAAAACGCCTATGGGCTCACTCGTTTTGCGAACGTCCGGTTGGCTGGTCGCTCGTGGCCTGGAGTGCCGTGCCTTCGGGGACACTGGCCGGCACAGTCCCGAGCGCCTCAGCGAGCGGAGTCGGTAAAGATGTGTCCGCCCACACTGGCTGGAGCACTGCCCACTGGCCGGGGTCAGTGCGGATCATCCGCTCCAGCGCGCGGGCGACCACCTCGAGGTTCGCCTGCAGGTCGTGTTCCTGGTCATCCGTGTGGACGATATCCAAAGGTGGGTCGACGACGACCAAAGATCGTCGGGGAGAGAGGCGAATCGTGTAGGCGGGCAGAAGCGTTGCCCCGGTGCGTCGCGCGAGCATGATGGGACCGATCGGCAACCGGGCTGGCGCGTCGAAGAAGCGCACGAGGCGACTGTGCCCCGTCACGTCGCGGTCGCCTGCGACGAGGAGAATCCCGTTACGGCGCAGTAGCCGAAGGATCGCTGGCACAGCTTCCGGTCCGGATGGCAGTACCCGAACGCCGGTGGCGCTTCGTAACCGGCAGAGATAAGCGAAGAGCGAGGGTGGCTGCACGCGCTCCACGACGATTGCAGCCTCCAGGCCGAGTTCGGCGGGATACTGAGCAACGACGTTGAAATTACCCAAATGAGCTGAGAGGACGATCACCCCCTGCTGCCGAGCCAGCGCTGCTTCGACGTGGTCCCAACCGCGCACTTCGATGAGTTCACGCAAGCGGTGACGATCTACCGTGCGGATACGGACGAGATCGTAGTAGTTCATCACGGCCGCGACGAAGACTCGTGCGGCTTGGCGCGTTCGCCAGAGACGGGAGCAGCGAGGGCAGACGTGGCGAAGATTGTCCAAGACGGCACGTCGTGCGCGAGGATGAAAGAGGAAGACCGCGATGCCGATGACGCGACAAAGCCAATAGCCGAGCCGCGCTGGGACGATGAGCGTCAAAAGTGCTCCGATACGGAGTGCCCAAAGCAAACTCATCCTTCCCCCTGCAGCTCGGGCAGCGCCTCCTCGGCGGGTACAGGCCACCACGGTCGCCAGCACCACCATTGATCGGTGTAGTCGCGGATGACGCGCTCGAGCGTGCGGACGAGATCGCGGTGGAACGTTGCCACTGACAAGCGCGACAAGTCGAGCAACAACGAGCGCCAGCCCGGACGGAAAACGAGTATAGCGAACCACGCGGGAAATTCGGGCGGAGCTGGTAGAGCGATCGTCGTCTCGGCGCGAAAGAGCGTGCAGCGATACGACCGTGCTTCGGCTGACCAGCGATCGAGCGACCAGAGAGTTCTTATCGAGGATGTCGATGGGAGAAGCAGGTGCAGGGCGCGATGCAACAAGGAGGAAGCGCCGAGATCGATAGTCAGGACAATGGGGGATGCGTCACGCTGGAAGTCCCAAAGCACGCGCTCATCGCGAACCACGATAGTCGGAAGGAAACGTTCATCGGTCCAAGTTTCCATCCGGCGGGATGCCCGGATAGCCGTACGAGCGTTGCCGAAGAGCTGCTGGACGAACCGTCTGACTGTCGCGCTGGAGGAGGGTTCGTGAAGAACGTAAGACAGATTGCTGCACAGAATGGAGACTCGCTGATCTTTCTCGCTCTCGCCGCTCAGCAGAGACGTGTGGGGGTGGTGTGAACCAGTCACCACCCCCGCGTCTCCGAAGAGGAAGTCGGAGTCACGCATTCTCCGGTGTCGCGAGGCGCTCGCGCTGGGCGACGGTCTCGCGGATGAACGCTTCCACCATTTCGCGCGCTTCCTCGTCGCGATACTGGACTGGTGGCGACTTCATGAAGTAGGCGCTGGGGCCGATCAGCGCGCCGCTGATGCCTGCGTCGAGGGCCAACTTGGCACAGCGAATCGCGTCGATGACCACACCGGCAGAGTTGGGAGAGTCCCAAACTTCCAACTTCAGTTCGAGGTTGATCGGCACGTCACCGAAGGTCGTGCCCTCGATACGAATGTGACACCACTTGCGGTCCTTCAGCCAAGGGATGTAGTCGCTCGGACCGACGTGCACGTTCTCCTCGGGAATCGGATAGTCCAGAATGCTCGTCACCGCGTTGGTCTTGGAAATCTTCTTCGACTCCAGTCGCTCCCGCTCCAACATGTTCAGGAAGTCGGTATTTCCACCGAAGTTGATTTGGTACATGCGATCGATACGCACGCCGCGATCGGCGAACAAGCGAGCCAACACGCGGTGCACGATCGTTGCGCCGACCTGGCTCTTGATATCATCTCCGATCACCGGAAGGCCGCGCTCGCGGAAGCGCCGCTGCCAATATTCCTCTCGAGCGATGAAAACGGGAATACAGTTGACGAAGGCACAGCCAGCATCGAGCACTTGCTCGACGTACCACTTGGTGGCCATCTCGCTTCCGACAGGGAGGAAGTTCACGACGACATCCGTTTTCGTGTCCTTGAGGATGCCCACGATATCGGCGGTCGGTCCGGGAGCCTTGGTGATGATCTGAGAGAGGTACTTGCCCAAGCCATCGTGGGTCATGCCACGATAAACCGGGGCGCCCAGGTACGGCACATCGGTGAACTTGTACGTGTTATTGGGTGGAGCGAAGATCGCTTCGGACAGATCCTTTCCGACCTTGTTGACGTCGATGTCGAAAGCAGCGGTGAATTCGATATCGCCGACGTGATAGCCGCCCAGTTCGACATGCATGAGACCAGGCACGAACTGGTTCGGATCAGCATTCCGGTAGTAGTGCACACCTTGCACCAAGGATGAAGCGCAGTTGCCGACTCCTATGATCGCGACGCGGATCTTTCGCTCTCCCACGATTGACCGTATTCCTCTCCTGCAATCGGCGATCCCCACGCAAAGACGGGAGCCCGGTGCTCCATGAGTGGGATTGTAAAACCGTGTCGAAGGCGCGTCAATGCGAGCACGCAATGCACGGGACAGGGTTCGACAGAAAATGAGGAACTGCCAGGAAGTGGATCGCGGAGCATCCGCGATCCATGATCCGTATGCGGTAAAAATTCGTGGAAATGCTGGGAAAATCGTTCACACTTCGCAGCGACTTTTGCGGACGATGGATGGAGCGGGCCAGGAGCTTCTGCCGGATGCCAAGAGACTTCTGGTGTCCTCGCTGGGTATCGGCTTCGTGACAGCTTTCGCGGTCAGTGCGATAGCATGCTCGATGCACGCTGTTTCAGCCCAACGGGCGTGCAAGGCGGGAGCGAACGACCTCGACTGCGCATCGGTCGACGGTTTCTTACCGGGAGGAGTCAGGATCTCTGTCGAGAAGTTGCTGTGCGGCGCGTAGGACGACGTCAGGATGGAGATCGCTCAGGCATGTCCGGGTGGAACAGCCTTGTGGCCGACCGACGCGAAAACCGACATAGCAGCAGGGTGAGCAGGGGAGCGCAGCCGTGAGAGCCAGAACCGAAGCCTGCGTCGTCGTCAGTGTTTCTGGGGTGACGATTTCGGCCTCCAATGGGCGCCAGGCGTCAGGATTCGAGGGACCGAAGATGGCCACCGTGGGGCGACCCAGCACGGCCGCGAGGTGGGTGACTCCCGAGTCGTTGCCGATCACGAGTTTGGCCTGCTGCAAAACGGCTACCAGGGTCGCGAGGTCGGTCCGGCCGAGCAAACTCGTCACTCCGGGAGTCTGCAGCAGCATTCTGGCTTCGGGTTCCTCGTTCGCTGTTCCGGTGGCCACGACCTGGTAACCCTGTCGAGCGAGTTCGCGTGCCACGGTCGTAAACGACTCGATCGGCCAGCGTCGTGCCGGTGCGAACGGGCCGACACCTGGATGGATGACAACGAGGCGATCTCGTGCATGACCGACGAGCTGCTGGGCTCGTTGGAGGGCGGCGTCTGGGAGTCGGAGGCGTGGCCGTTCGAGGAGGGAGCGCGCACCGAGTGCCTCGACGACGGCCCGAGCGTAGTCCCACTCGGGGCAGGCGCCGAAGCCCCGGTCGGGAACCCGGTGCGTCAAAAAGGCCCCCAAACCGTTGTCGAGACCGGCCCGAACTGGACTCGCGGTCGCAGCGAGAAGCAGCCGATAGAGCGAGCGTCCGGCGCTCGTCGTGAGATGGTGAAACAGTGCGACCGCGTCGTATTGCTGCCGGCGGAGTGTCCACAGGAGACGAGCCAGAGCGAGGGCCCCATCGAGACGTTTGAGACGCGACTTCTCCAGTACGAAGCAGCGATCGATGTCAGGAGAAAGCCGGTAGAGTTCTGCACCGATGGGCGAACTGACGACATGAAGCGTCGCCTGCGGATACGCCTGACGGAGGGAGCAGATCGCCGGCAGGGTAATGGCGGCATCACCGAGATCAGCGATCTTGATCAGGAGCATTCGTTCGAAGCGTCCGGATCTCATGGAGCGCCCACCGCTTCGAGCAGAACTGCGAGCGTTTCGGTGGCTGTACGATGCCAGGTAAAGCGCCGGGCATGTTCTTGACCCGCGGCGACGAGTCGCGCGCGCCGTTGCGGGTCGCGGGCCGTGCGGATGGCTTCTGCGATATCCCGGGGATCCGAAGGGTCACAGAAGAGCGCTGGACCAGCGATCTCTTCCAGTGCGCCGCGACGCGTCGTTACGACCGGTACACCGCTCGCCATCGCTTCGAGGACTGGCAAACCGAACCCTTCGTACAACGATGGGTAAACGAAGACCTCGGCTGCGCTATAGAGCGCGGGAAGGTCTTCCTCCGCGACGTGTCCGAGCCAGTGGATTCGGTGACGCACGGGACTAGATGCGAGTGCCTGCTCGATGGAACCAGCGAGCCAGCCTCGCTTGCCCGCGAGGACGAGATCCAGGTCTTTCTCGGAGCGGGCGAGGAGTTCGAACGCTTGCACGAGTCGCACGATGTTCTTGCGGGGTTGCAAGGTGCCGACGAAGAGGAGAAATGGCCGTGCGAGACCGTAACGTTGGCGAACAGCCGCTCGTTCCGATTCAGGACGTGGGAAGAATCGTTCGTCGACACCATGCGGGACGATCCTGATGCGATCGTCGGGAACTCGGTAGAACCGTGTGAGATCGCGAGCGGTGGCCTGTGAAATCGCGATGACGAGCCGGGCCCGGCGAACGCTTTGGCGCGTTCCGAGTTCGAGGTAGAGGCGTTGCGCCAGTGGATGAGCGTCCGGCTCGTAGCGATAACCGAGATCGTGGACGGTGACGACGGCCGGAACTGGGCAGCTGAAGGGCAGCACATGGGCCGGAACGAAGAGGAGCGAGACTGGGTTCTGCCGCAGTTCGCAAGCCAGGCGGAGATGCGTCCAGAGCCGAGGGAACGGTATCGGGCGGATCTCAGCTGTCGTCCAGTCAGCGGGAATCGGATCGGTCCGATCGAGATAAAGACGGAAGCGGACCGGGCTCGGTAGCGCGAGCAAGCCGTCGATCACGCGTCGCGCATATCGTTCCGTTCCCGTCATCTGTTCCCGACAAGCGCGGCTCGCGTCGATACCGATCAGCGGAGTACTCATCGTGTCGAACGACTCTCGAGAAGCTCCAGAGCAGCTCGCAGCACATCGCCGACGTCGATTGCCATCATACAGCCAGTCCCGCAGGCGCGATCCGGTCCGATATCACCGCAGCGCGGGCAGCACAACTGCGCGTGGAGGACCCGATGTCGGGCTCTCGGGCCCCACGGTCCGAACCGCTCGGGTCGAGTCGGACCGAAGAGATGGACGGTCGGGCTGCCCACGGCGACCGCGAGGTGAAGGGGGCCCGTATCGGTCCCGATGACGAGCGCTGCTTCCCGCAACAACTCGGCTAGTTCTGAAAGGGAGAGCTTCCCCGCGAGGTTATGAGGACGGCTGTGCGTCGCGGTAACGATTTTGGCGAGGAGCGCGTACTCGGAGGCGGAGCCGGTGAGCAGCACGCGGTAACCACGTGCAGCGAGTTCGTCGACGAGCGTTGCCCACCGTTCTTCCGGCCAGCACTTGGCGGGGGCTCCACTACCCGGATGTACGACGATGTAGGGAGCTACAATGCTGTAGCGTTCGAGGACGTTCCGGACAGTTCGTGCGGCGCCTGGATCGTGCGGCCATGTCAGAGGATGTGCTTCCGGTGTCAGCCGACGCGAATCGTTCCTGTATCCTAGCACTGTCAAGAGTGCAGTGACCAATTCGAGATTTTGCGCGGCTACATGCCGGCTCCGGAGGGGGATCGGGTGCGTCAAAAACGGGCGGACAGCAGGATGATCCGCTCCCACGCGTAGCGGAACACCAGCAAGCGCGCCGAGCCAGGCTCCCCACCAGTGATCATCGCGCAGGACGACCAGGGCCATGGGACCGCGTCGTCGGAGACTGCCAGCGAGTCGCAGAAGCAGTCCATAGGGCTCGAACGGATTTCGAGTGGGCTCTCGGCGAAAGCCTGGGAACGGAGCAACGAGGACCTCGTCGACCAGCCCGCGAAGCGTGAAGACCTCTCGAGCCCATGGCCCGACGAGAAGCGTCAGGTACAACTGGTGCTCGGTAGCCCGGAGAGCACGCAAGGCAGGAATCGTCAGGAGCGCATCGCCCAGGTGGTCAGGACGAAGCAGGATGACCTCGCGTCGAGTGCTCGGTGTCAGGGAAGGAGCTGGGACAGTGGATCCCAGTCGACGGACGAGCCGGCGCACCAAGTCACGCGTCATGCGGTCCCACGGTTCCCTTCGAGAAGCCGAGACGCCGCTTCGACAACGTGGTCGACGGTCACCTGGCTGATATCCAGGCGATCTGCGATCGTCGAGAGGCGACGCAGGTCACGGGGCTCCCGCAGTTCCCAGCTGGCCGACGGGGCACAGACGACGCTCTTGCGACCGAGAGGACGGTAGAGCAGTGGACTCGTCGGACCGAAGATCGACACGGTCGCTGTCCCCACTGCGGCAGCCAGATGGCCGGCCCCCGTATCGTTACCAATGAAGAGGTCGGCCTCAGCCAGGAGGGCTGCTAATTCCGGCCAGCTCAACTGGTCAGTCCAGTCGATGAGGGGCGTACGAGCATGAGCAAGGACAGAAGCCGTCGCATCGCGATCGGTCGCAGCGCCGACGAGGATGATCGTACTTCCATGCACCTGATAAAGGCGGTCGGCTACCAGCGCGAAGCGTTCGGGCGGCCAACGCTTGGCCAGCAACCGACTACCAGGGTTGATCGCTCCGCCAGGATGGATGACGACGAGTGGTCGACGGAAACGGCGTACGCGCTCGCGGATCGCTCGCGCGATGGACTCAGGCACGATGAACTCTGGCTCGAGTCCGCGTGGGACCACCCCGAGCTGCGCTGCGACGGCGAGATACTGCTCGGACTCGTGTCGACCCGGGCGAGGGGATACGCGGTGCGTATACAGGAGCCCGCGCCAGCCCACGGCCAGACCTGCTCGCACGGGAATACCGCTGGCCCAGAGCAGCATTCCTACCCAAGGGGAACGGTCGAGGCCGAGAGCCGCGTCGTATCGTTCGGCTCGCAAACGCTGTGCGAGACGGACGAAACTCGGGACAGAGGGGCGCTCCGGGTAGGGAACGAGTCGCCGGACAGCCGGATGACCGTCGAAGGCGGGAGCGGCCCAAGGAGTGACCGCGATATCGATCGTCGTGTCGGGGTAAGTCGTACGGAGCGCTCGCAGGACAGGCGTCGCCATCAGCGCGTCGCCCAGGCAGCAGGGTTTGACGACGAGAACGCGGTGCATGGGTCAGCGCGTCGCCCGTGCAGCTTCCGGGTCCAGGAGTGCGAAGAGAATCTCTCCCTCGGCGGCGAGTTCTCCGTCGACGGTAGCTCGCCCGGTACCGTTTCCGATATTGCGACGGACCTTACCGATTTGAACTTCGAGCCGCAAGGTATCGCCGGGGCGAACTGGCCGTTTGAAACGCACTCCATCGATGCCCGCGAAGAAGGCAGTTTTACCCCGATACTGCGGATGACCGAGGAGAGCAACGGCGCCGACCTGGGCAAGTGCTTCGATGATGAGCACACCAGGCATCACCGGATTCCCGGGAAAGTGACCGACGAAGAACGGCTCGTTGACCGTCACATTTTTGATGCCGACGGCGCGCTGCCCCCATTCAATCTCGATGATGCGATCGACCAGGAGAAAGGGATAGCGGTGCGGGATGATCTCCTGAATTTGCCAGGCTTCCAGCATGCTGGTCTCCTCGGTCTCGATCACGTCAGAGCACCAGCTGGTCGCCAAAGAATCTGGCGACGAGCTGGACCGACGCCGATCATCGTGATGGGTACACCGATCAACTCCTCGATCCGAGCCACGTAGCGCTGTGCTGCCGACGGCAGATCATCGAAGGAGGTTACTTGGCTGGTGTCGCACTGCCAGCCAGGCAAAACCTCGTAGACCGGTTCGACCGCTGCGTAGCGCTCCACTTGAGCAGGCGGTGCCGAGACTTCCTGGTTGCCGATACGGTAGCCGACGCAAATACGCACTTCCGGCAAGGGATCGAGCATGTCGAGTTTCGTGAGTGCCGCTTCGGTCATGCCGTTGAGGCGTGCAGAATACCGTGCGGCTACCGCATCGAACCAACCGACTCGCCGCGGACGCCCGGTCGTCGTGCCGTACTCGCGACCGCGCTCGCGAATGAGTTGGCCGGTCTCGTCAGTGAGTTCGGTCGGGAAGGGACCAGCGCCGACCCGCGTGGTGTAGGCTTTGAAGACACCGACGACTCGATCGACTTGTGTCGGTGCGACCCCAGCTCCCTGGCAGGCACCGGCTGCGGTGGGGGAACTGGACGTCACGTAAGGGTACGTCCCATAGTCAGGGTCGAGCATCGTGCCTTGGGCGGCTTCGATGATCACTGACTTTCCAGCATCGAGCGCGTCTTGGACGAAGACTTCCGCCGCGATCACGTACGGAGCGAGTGCCTCACCCCAGGCGCGCGCTTGCTCGAGGAGCTGATCGAGGTCGAGCGGTGACTCGCCATAGAGATGGATGAACAGAGCATTCTTCTCAGGCAAAAGGATCTCGAGTTTGTGACGCAACGAGCGCTCGGCTCCAGGCAACAGGTCGGCGATGCGGATGCCCCGGCGAGCGATCTTGTCGGTGAAGGCTGGGCCGTTGCCGCGCAGAGTGGTGCCGATACCGGCAGCTCCCCGTCGCCGCTCTTCGTAGAGATCGAGCAGGGGATGATACGGCATGATGACATGTGCTCGGTCGCTGATGTAGAGCTGCCCGAGACGAGCGTGTCGTTCGCGCAAGCTTTCGATCTCGCGAAGGAAATCAGGCGGCGAAACGGCAACCCCGGCCCCGATGATGCAGGTGCAGTGCGGGTAGAGGATGCCGGAGGGGATCACGTGGAGTTTGAAGACGCCTTCATCGGTGACGACGGTGTGACCAGCGTTGGTGGATCCGTTCGGCCGGACGACGATATCGGCTGTGGCGGCGAGGGCATCGGTAATTTTCCCCTTCCCCTCGTCGCCCCACTGGCCGCCGAGAACGATCGTGACTGGCATCGCGTCGACTCCTCGTCGCTCGGTCACTGCGGGCGATTCTGCCCGGTGAACTATAGCATCGCCAGGACGATCAGGCGCGCGTGCGCACCTGACGGAGTTCGCGAAGTCGCTCGAACAGGCGTCGCTCTTCCTCGGTGAGATCAGTCGGCAGGATCACTTTGACCTTGACCAGGAGGTCACCGCGCTGGCCGGTGCGCAGTGACGGCATCCCCTTGCCGCGCAAGCGGAAGACCTGCCCGTTTTGTGTACCCGGTGGAATGCGCAGAACGACCGGTCGATCGAGCGTCGGAACAGTGACCTCTCCGCCGAGAATCGCGGTGTAGAGAGGCACTTCTACCTCAGTTCGCACATGGTCGCCCTCGAGCGTGAACTGCGGGTCGGGTAACAGGTGCACACGGAGATAGAGGTCACCCGGTGGCCCGCCGTTCACGCCAGGGCCGCCCTGACCGGCGATGCGGATGCGCGAGCCATCTCGCACTCCAGCAGGGATCTTGACTTCGAGCGTCTTGGTACGGGTCACATAGCCGCTACCACCACAGACAGGGCAGATGCCGCGTCCGTTCAGTCCTGTGCCATTGCAGGCTGGACAACGCTCGTCGATCTTCACATCGATGCGGCGGGTCGCACCATGATATGCTTCGCGGAGCGTCACTTCGATCGGATGCTCGTAATCCTGTCCGCGCTCCGGACGGGCGCGTGTCCGGATGCGCTCACCCGTCGTCCCGAAGAAGTCCCCTAGATCGCCGAACAAAAGGTCGAAAAAGTCGGAGAAATCACTCGTTCGACGACGATCACGCTGCGCTCGACCGCGAGTGCCGAAGAACCATTCCTCGAAATCGGTGGTGGTTCCTTGTGTCCCAGCGGCCTGCTGATAGCGCTCCCAGTCGGCTCCGAAGCGATCGTAGCGAGCACGCTTTTCCGGATCGCGAAGAACCTCGTACGCTTCATTGATTTCCTTGAATTTTTCCTCGGCGTCCGGCGATTTGTTGACGTCAGGGTGGTACTTGCGCGCGAGACGCAAGTAGGCCTTGCGGATCGTCTCCTGATCCGCATCGCGTGGCACGCCGAGAATCTTGTAGTAATCCTTGAACTCCATCGTTGCCCGTCACCCAGTCTGTTACGTTCCGACTTCGAGTATAGAGGTTGAGTCGATCCGTAGCAAGTCGTGCCCTGTTGCGTCGTGCAGGATAGACCCGTATATCTCCCCTACGCTACGCCCGGAGCACCTTCGCCGGGATGCTCGAGTCGATAGCGGATCTGGCCGGTCAAATGGCCCAGCACGAGATACTGGTGTGCCTGGAGTCCGGTCGCCAGGATGACCGAAGCAGCGATGCCAGGCAAACAAAGGAAAAGCGCGAACTGTGACGCGATGCTGACGAGGACGGCTTGGCCGAGGCTGTGGAGCAGGAGGACAACCCACGTCACGAAGAGGCTGGGAAGAACCTGCCGAGCCTCCTGCAGTGCGCCCACCACTGAAAGCGCTGTGGATAACTGGTTCGTAGTAGCCAAACGTCCGAGCGGGACAGGCAAGACGATCGTCGTGAGCATGGCGAGTGGGAGGGCCAAGCACGAGAGCCCGGCGAGGGAAAGTGCCAGCGAGATGATGCGGAACCGTTCGTCACCGAGCAAGGCGGGTAGCAGAGCGAGAGCGCTGAGGGCGAGCACCGCGAGAGTGGGGAGAAACCAGGCGATACTCACGACAGCGCCCAAGAGACCGAGCGTCAGGTGCTCGCTCCAGTTCCGCCACGTGGGGAGCGCTCGCTCGCGCTGCTCGGCGACTTCACGGGCGTAGTGCAAGGCCCACCCGAGCACGAGAAGCGGACCGATGAGCGGGAGCAGCAGAAGCAGGGCTGCGATCACCAGTTTCTCTGGCCAGTCATCGTCCCGAAATGGAGCGCTCAAGGCACGAACGAGATCCACGTCACCCTCGCACGAGTGCAGTGATCGGCGAATGATTCAACCGTGTCCATGCAAAGCGGCGCGTGACAGTTCTCATGGTTCACGACGAATGGTTGCAGAGTCGGCGTTGCTCGTCCTCGACCGCTGCAGTCACGCGATCCGCTGGTGTGTCAGGTGGTCGCGACTGCGGCAGACACATCCCCCTCCGAAAGCCGGCGGCGCACCTGTCCCCAAAGATGAGCCTGCACCAAGAACGCATACAGCAGCGTTGCCAGAATGCCGACGATACAGAGCAGAATCCCGAAAAGGGCGAGGAAGCCGAGAACCAACGAGAGAACGAAAACGATCAAGAGATCGGTGGGCACTCGCTGGAGCTCGCGGAAGATCTCGCCGATCGCGAACGCGCCTGCCAATCGGTTCGTCACGGCGAGGCGCGTGAGCGGCAAGGGCAGAAGGTAGTTGATGGCAGCACTGACGAGTAAGGAGAGACATCCGAGGCACAGCGCGGCGAGAGAAGCCGCTGAGAGCGCATCGTCCTGTTGTTGACCAGTTGGCAGGGCGCCGACGATCGCTTGGCAAACGGAAATGACCCAAGCAGGGAGCGACCAAACGACACCGACTACGATACCGCGGAAGCCGAGCGAGAGGAACGCGCCGAAGTCGTCCCACTCCGGCAAGCTCGGCTCGGTTCCGAGGGCCACTCGACGTGCGATCGTGAGAACGTAGCCGTACAAGATCAGCCAGCCGATGATGGGGATGATGAGCATGACGAGGGCGATCAATGCTTTCTTGACCCACTGAGGATCACGAAAAACGTAGCTGAAGGCCAGCCCGATATCCATGCACCTGCCCCTTCCCGACTCGCAGCCGTCGATCGCGTTCGCTCACGTTGACGGCACGATGCCAGTGTAGGGACTCCGCGAGTGAGCGTCAATCGGAATGATGACTGGTTTTCGGCTGGGTACTCGCTCGAACTCGCCCAGAGGCTTTGCCGAATGGTCGATCAGGAACCATATCTCGCCGGGCTGGGATG
This sequence comes from Thermomicrobium sp., assembly GCF_053493975.1. Taxonomy (NCBI): domain Bacteria; kingdom Pseudomonadati; phylum Thermomicrobiota; class Thermomicrobia; order Thermomicrobiales; family Thermomicrobiaceae; genus Thermomicrobium; species Thermomicrobium sp. Next base: position 10,007 of record NZ_JBRBZA010000061.1, on the reverse strand, counting down.
GCTCGGCTCATCGCCATCGCGGTACGACCGCTTTTGCGACGTCAGCTGGCATTTCGATCTCGGGGGCCTACCGTCGGTGCTCGTGAGAGACGCGCAAGCTGGACAGGCTGGATCCGCGCGCGGGTACTTCAGTCCAAGCGCCGGATGACCAACAGCAACTTTCCCTGGATTTCGACGTTATCGATCGTCGTATAGATCGGTTGGAGGGAAGCATTGGCTGGCTGCAACCGCACGAGATTGCCTTCGCGGTAGAAGCGCTTGAGCGTCGTCTCCTGTTCGCGTCGCAGCCACGCGGCAACAGTATCCCCGTTCTCGGCGGTGGCTTGCCGACGCAACACGACGATGTCTCCATCATCGATCAGCGCGTCGATCATCGATTGCCCCTTGACGCGCAGGGCGAACAGATCACGCACTGGATACCCGACGAGTTGGCTACCCAGTTCCACGTATTCGGCAGCGCCATCGACTTCTATCGGCTCCAGGACGGGCAGCGGCTGACCCGCGGCGATGGTGCCGACGAGCGGGACGCGAACGATCGTGTCGTGGCGACCGAGCCGGCGATCGAGCAGCTCGATGCCGCGCGAAATGTTTCGATTGCGACGAATGAGGCGGAGATACTCGAGCACATTCAGGTTATAATCGACGACACTAGTGGACGAGATGCCGAGTCCCGCTTGGATCTCGCGCACCGTCGGCGGATAGCCGCGTTCGTCCACGAAATGACGAATGAACTCGAGGATTTCCTGTTGCCGTTTGGTGAGTCGCTTGCCCATTCGCCTCCGTCGCTCTCTCTCAGGCCCGACCATCAGTGCCAGTATAGGTGCGAACATCCGTTCGTGTCAAGAGCCGGATGGTCGAGCGGTCGAGGGTCATCATGGCGATCGCAGATCTCCTGATCGTGCTGCTCTTCGTAGCGCTTTACACTGCGATCTTTCTGGCTGGTGTTGGTCGCGGCCTGCTCGTGCTGGTTGCATGGTTCGTTGTCCTCGCTGCGGCGGGCCTCTTCGTGGCACCGCTCGCTGCTGCATTCCGTGGCATCGTTCCCGGGATATCCCGCTGGGCGAGCGAGTTCGTCGCCCTGGTGCTGGTGGTCGCGGTGATCGTCGTGCTCGGGGTACTCGGCAACATCTGGTCCTGGCGTCTCGCACCGGTGGCGACGCGCCGCTGGTTCGGGAGCGGTGGAGGACCGGCGTTGCTCGTTCTTCGCTCGGTCGTCGCCTTGCTGGTAACGAGCGTGGTGCTCGCGACCGTCGCGAATATCATCACGAACACGATCGATCAGTTACCCGCTGATCGCGTGGGGATCCGGTTGCGCCAGGAAGTGGTGCGCTCGCGACTGATGCCGCTTACACGCGATGCACAACCCGCGATCGAGCGGGTCGCTCTCGATTGGCTTCCCGGTGATCCACCGACCATCTTGAAAGGGACGCGAGAACACGATGGCTAGTGAACTGCTTCGTCTCCTGGAGTTCGACAAGATTCGTGAACTCCTCGCGGCGCGCTGTCAGTACTCGGTTGCGCGCGAGCGGGCTCACGAGATTGCACCGACTGCCGACCGGGAGCAAGTGGCCTATCTCCTCCGCGTGACGCGAGAGGCGGCGCGTCTGTTGAACGAGCGACCGAGCTTCACTATCGGTGGATTCCGCGACCTCCGGTCGGTCGTGCAGGCGGCGCAAAGGGGCACCATCCTGGCACCGGCGGACTTGCGAACGGTTCTCGACACGCTCGAGGCCGCAGCCTCGTTGCGGCGCCAGTTCATGGCGGACGACCGATGGAGCGAGCGGTATCCCGCGTTGGCCGAGTTCGTGCTCGCGATGGTCGACCTTCCTGGATTGCGCGCTGACTTAGCGCGGAGCATCGGCCCGCGCGGGGAGGTGCTCGACACGGCTTCACCGGAACTTGCGGCGATACGGCGTTCCCTCAAAGAGGCGCACGAGCGGCTTCTGGAACGATTGCGACGACTGCTCGCGGAGCGACAGGACGCTATCCAAGATGCGTATGTCACGATCCGCGACGGGCGGTACGTGATTCCGGTCAGGGCTGACCGGCGCCAAGCGATTCCCGGTATCACCCACGATGTCTCGGGCAGCGGCCAGACGCTCTTCATCGAACCGTTCGAGGCTCTGGAACTCAATAACCGGTGGCGGGAACTCCAAGCTGCAGAGACTCATGAAATCGAGCGCATTTTGCGCGTCTTGACCCAACGGGTCGCCGATGCAGCTCGTGAGCTGTTGCAAATCGTGGAGGCGGGTGCGGCGCTCGATCTCGCTCTGGCCAAAGCGCGTTTGGCGTTCGACCTCGATGCGGTGGAACCAGAGTTGCTCGAGCCGTCTGGACCGACCGCTCCGGGAGGACATCCGTTCCTGCGCGTGCGCTTGCGAAAAGCTCGTCATCCGCTCTTGGATCCACGAACTGCCGTGCCGATCGATGTGGAACTGGGAGAGCGCTTCCGGATTTTGGTCATTACTGGGCCGAACACGGGCGGAAAAACGGTGGCCCTGAAGACGGTCGGGTTGCTGGCATTGATGGCGCAGGCAGGGCTCTTCATACCCGCCGCCCCAGGGAGTGGTCTGAGCGTCTTCCCGGCGATCTTCGTCGACATCGGGGACGAGCAAAGTATCGAGCAGAATCTCTCCACCTTTTCGTCTCACATGCGTCGTATCGTCGCGACGCTCCGGCAGGCGGATGCGTCCAGCCTCGTGCTCCTCGACGAAATCGCAGCGGGTACCGATCCACAGGAGGGAGCAGCACTCGCGCGGGCGATTCTGGAGCGTCTCCTCGAGATCGGTGTCCTCGGTATCGTGACGACCCATTATCCGGAACTCAAGGTTTTCGCGACCGGGACTCCAGGGCTCGAGAACGCGAGCGTCGAGTTCGATCCGGTCACGCTCAGCCCAACCTACCGCTTACTGATCGGCCTCCCCGGCCGGTCGCATGCACTGGAAGTCGCTCGTCGCCTAGGATTGCCGGAGGGCGTGATCGCGAGGGCCGGTGAACTCCTCGGTAGCGGTACCCCACAACTCGATCGCTTGATCGCGGACATGCAACGTCGTTTGGAACAAGCCGAGTTGCTGGCAGCGGAGGCGGAGCGTTCCAGGCGCGAGGCCGAGCAGCTGCGGGCAGCCGCCGAGCGCCTGCTCGCCGAGGCGGAACGAGAACGCCGGGAGGCGCGCCAGGAGGTCCTGCGGGAGTTGGAGACGGAACTCGCTCGGGCGCGTGAACTCGTCCGCAAGATCGAACGAGCGACACGGTCGCCTGCTTATCCCCCGATCGAAGTCACCCAGGACAGTCTACGAGCCCTCGAGGAGGTCAAACGCCGGGTACAGGCGAGCGGGCGACGGTCGAGGCAAGAGAGAGGTCCGGAGATCGCAGTCGGTGACCGCGTGGAGTTGACAGCGCTGGGGCTCGAGGGAGATGTCGTGGCGATCGATCCCGAGAGCGAGGAGGTCGAGGTCCGTATCGGCCAGTTCCGCGTGCGTCAACCGCAAGCGAGCGTCCGCCGCATCGGGCCTCGGCGGGAGGAGGTCGGTCAAACCTTTGCACCACCGATTTCCATTACGACCATCCCACGCGTGGAGCCGGAGATCCATCTCCGTGGTCTGCATGTGGAAGAAGCACTAGACCGACTCGACCGCTACCTGGATCGAGCTGTGCGAGCAGGCCTGCCTTGGGTACGGGTCGTCCATGGTAAGGGAACTGGGACCCTGCGACAAGCGATTCATACCTTCCTCCGGGATCATCCATTGGTGAAGAGATGGGAACTCGCAGGTCCTCACGAAGGTGGTCACGGAGTCACGGTGGTCTATCTCGAGGTGTAGGAACGTAACGTGACAGCGGACGATGAACTCGTGCAAGTGGCAGTGGCTCCCAACGAGATCGTTGCGGCTCTCTGGCAGGGTGCCCTCGAGGAAGAGGGAATACCGGTACTCGTGAAGGTATTGGGTTTGGGCTACGCGTATTGGTCACCGTTCGTTGCCGATCGGGCACTGTTCGTGCGCCGGTGCGACGCCGAGCGCGCCAAGGAGATTCTGGCGTCGCTGGCCGAGGAATGAAGTCTTCACGACGTGGTCAGGGCCGCATGGGGGGACGTCAAGAGAACCGTCGCCCGCCGACGCTCGATCTCGCGCAGCACACTGGTGACCGCGTCCCAGAGCGGCACGGCGAGGCGTGCGATGACGAGCCGGACCTGATGCGGGGTCACGTAGACACCGGAGCCGACTTGTCGACGGAGTTCTTCTTGATCGAGACGAGTACCGACGACTGGTCGAATGAAGAGTTCGCCGTCACGTTCGATGAGCGAGGCGAGCCCGAGCCGATTCGCCCACAGCCGGAGCTTGGCGAGGTCGACTAGCCGCTGGACCGAGTCCGGGAGCGGCCCGAAGCGATCGCGAATTTCCGACACGAGATCCTCGAGCTGGTCATCAGTCCGGATCTCAGCGAAACGCTGGTACAAGCGCATGCGGATCGCTTCGTCCCCGCAATACTCGGTGGGGATGGTCGCTTCGATCGGCAAGTCGATGGTCACGCTCGGCGCCTCATCGATCGGCCGACCTTCGCGGAGTTCTTGGACCGCACGCGCAAGGAGCTGGGTATAGAGCTCGAGGCCAACTGCTGCGATATGACCGCTCTGCTCTGGACCCAGAATGTTACCAGCGCCGCGGATCTCGAGGTCGCGGAGCGCGATCTGGAATCCGGCCCCGAGTTCCGTTGCTTCTTGTATCGCCTCCAGGCGTGCCCGTGCCTCCGCTGACAGTGGACGCCGGTCATCGTACAAGAGATAGGCATAGGCTCGCTGATGGCTTCGCCCCACGCGCCCGCGCAGTTGGTAGAGCTGGGTGAGACCGAGTTGCTGGGCCTGGTCGATGATGATGGTGTTCACGGAGGGAATGTCGACGCCCGATTCGATGATGGCGGTACAGACGAGCACGTCGTATTTCCGCTCGATGAAGTCGATGATGATGCGCTCCAGTTCCTGTTCCGGCATTTGTCCGTGTGCGACCGCGAAACGAGCCTCGGGAACCAAGCCTCTCAAACGTTGAGCGAAATCCAGAATCGAGTGAACGCGGTTGTGAACGATGTAGACCTGACCGCCTCGTGCCAGTTCGCGGAGAATCGCTTCTCGGATGACGGAATCCCGTGCCGGCGTCACGAAGGTGCGGACCGGCGTGCGGTCGACCGGGGGGGTGGCGATGACCGAGAGATCACGCACCCCTGAGAGCGCGAGATAGAGGGTGCGGGGGATCGGCGTGGCGGTCATGGTCAGGACATCGACGTTGGTGCGGAGTCGCTTGAAGTGCTCCTTGTGCGCGACCCCGAAGCGATGCTCCTCGTCGATGATGACGAGGCCGAGTTGTTTGAATGCGACGTCACGCTGGAGCAATCGGTGGGTACCGATCACGATGTCGATGGTACCAGTGCGAAGTCCCTCGATGATCGCTCGTTGTTCGCGCTTGCTGCGCAGGCGCGAGAGCATCTCGATGCGCACGGGATACGGAGCGAGTCGCTCGCGGAACGTGTTGTAGTGCTGAAGCGCGAGAACAGTCGTCGGTACGAGGATAGCGACTTGATACCCGTTATTGACCGCCTTGAAGGCGGCGCGCAGTGCGACCTCAGTTTTGCCGAAACCGACGTCTCCGCACAAGAGGCGATCCATCGGTCGAGGTCGCTCCATGTCGGCCTTGACTTCCTGGATGGCGCGCCATTGATCGGGGGTTTCCTCGTAGGGAAAACTTTCCTCGAGTTCGCGATCCCATTGGGTGTCGGGGCCGAAGGCAATACCGGGAGCGGCTTCGCGCGCTGCATAGAGCTGCAGCAGTTCGAAGGCGAGTTCGCGGACTGCCTCGCGGACACGTCGCTTGACGCGTGACCACTCCGGCGAGCCGAGGCGCGTCAGTTTCGGCTCGCCGTCGGGGCTCTCGTAGAGCGTGATCCGATCGAGCTGGTCGACGGGGAGATAGAGGCGATCGTTTTCGGCGTATTCGAGCAAGAGGTACTCGCGGTGCACACCATTGATCGTGAGATGGACGAGACCCCCGTAGCGTGCGATTCCGTGATCGACGTGAACGACGTATGCTCCGGGAACGAGCCTGCTGAGAAGATCGCTCGTCACCTCAAAGCGACGGCGACCGCGCGGGCGAGGCAACCGCCGCAAACCGAACAGCTCGCGATCGGTCAAGAGGATCACGCGTGCTTCGCGATGTCGCCAGCCACCGGGAAGACGCCCGCGCACGATCGTCAGTGCTGCGATATTCGCTGTCTCCTCGTACCGGGAATTTTCGCTCAGAAGGTGCGCCACGCGATCGGCTTGCTCGGTCACCAGCGTGACGGCGTAGCCCTCAGCGAGGAAGGGGGCGAGCGCTGCAGGCAGTGTGTCGAGCCGTCCAGCAAGAGTGGGTATGTCCGTCGTAAAACCGAGATCGGATGGTATGTCGTCGTTCGCGGTGTTTCCCTGCTCGACCGTACCTAGCCAGAGAATGGGGTGAGCTTGCAGCGCAGTCCAAACGTGGTCGGCAGGATGATACGGACGAGGAAGTCCTCGAGGCAGTTCTCCGCTGAGTTCGCTGGTTTCACGGAGTTCTTCCGCTTGCTGGCTTAGTTGATCGATCGTCAGACGAACCGCTCCCGGGTCGACGACGACCACTGGGAACGATCGAGGAAAGCGATCGAGGAGAGAGGATGCTTCCGGGAAGACAAAAGGAAGGGCGACTTCCGGCAGTGGTACCAGTTCCCCGCGTTCGATCTGCTGGCAGAGTCGTTCCCATTCTTCCTGTACTTCGGGACGGAGTGACGCGGTATCGAGTCGCCGCAGTTTTCCCGCTGCTGCCTGCAACTGCGGGAGAGGTGCTTCACTGAGTGGCAAGAACATGATGGAAGGGAGGCGATCGACCGAGCGCTGAGTGGTCGGCTCGAAGCGCCGGATCGAGTCGATTTCGTCGCCAAAAAACTCGATCCGTACAGCCAGGTCGCTCCCGGGCGGCCACACATCGACGATGCCGCCCCGGCGACTGAAGGATCCAGGCTGTTGGACGAGCGGCACTGGCGCATACCCGGAATCGGCCAGATAGTCGAGAACGGCTTGCAGTCCGATCTTTTGGCCGACCTGTAGCGTGAGCGGGCATGGCCTGAGAGATTGTTTCGGCGGAAGCAACTGGAGCAGTCCGCGGGCCGGTGCGATGAAGAGACCTGGGGACGGCTCAGCCAACCGCTGAAGGAACCAGCTTCGATCAGCGGCGCTCGCTCGATCCTGTGCAAAGACGTCGTACGGGAGCGTATCGGGGGCTCGCCAAATTTCGACGGGGATCTCGGGGAGAAGCTGGCCGACGGCATCAGCGAGTTCGTCTGCGTGGGCTTGACGCGGTACGACGACGAGGAGCGGTGTGTCCAAGGTGCTAGCCAGGGCCGCCAGAACGGCTGGGCGCGCGGCGACTGGGAGTACCTCGGCAACGAGCGACTGCCCGCTCGCCAACCGGCTGGCAACCGTGCGGATCGTCCGGGCAGAGACGAGTGCGTTCGTGAGACGCTCGATGGTCATCTGGCCAATAGTCGTTGGATACACGACAATACCATACGCCCCGATCCCGGTCACCGGGCGGGGTATTCGACGCATCTTGTGCAACCATACCATGCCGGAAGAGCAGGATCATGACGCAGACACGATGGTTCACGAGTCGGCGAGCATTTGGGTTGGGTCTCGTCGTGGGGGTCGTGGTCGGCCTCGGACTGGCGCAGCTGATCATGCAGCGCGAACCGGATCTGGTGCTCCGCGTAGAGCCGTTGGCGAGCCCGACGGCGATCGTCGTTTATGTGACGGGGGCGGTCGCTCGGCCTGGGCTCTACACGGTGGGAAGCGAGGGGCGGGTGGCGGAGGTCGTGGAGCAGGCCGGGCCGCTTCCCGAAGCGGATTTAGCACGCGTCCAAATGGCAGCGCGTCTCCAAGATGGACAGATGGTGGTCGTGCCGGTTCGGGCGAGTCCGGATCTCGGTCACGCTCGAGGCGGTACAGCTGCTCCGCCAACGGAGCCGAGTGTTTCAACCGAACAGCCGATCGATATCAATCGAGCCACAGTCGAGGATCTGCAACGACTGCCGGGGGTCGGGCCGATCCTGGCTCAGCGCATCGTCAGCTACCGTGAAACGAACGGACCCTTCCAGCGTCCCGAGCAACTCGCTGAGGTTCCCGGTATCTCGCCGCGCATGGTCGACGAGTGGGCTGCGCTGATCACGGTGGGAACGACCGAGTGACAGGCGCGTGGGTCGCGTTCGGTTTCGTGATCGGAGCGGCGGGAGCAACAGTCGGTGTGCTGCCTGCTCTCGGTATCGTTGCCGCGAGCGTCGCGATCGCCTGGGGCTTCGCCTGCGATGAGCGTCGGCTCCTGGTGACCAGTTTGCTGATCGTGCTGGGATTCGCTCTCGGGGCGGCACGGTACGCTGCATGGGCGCCTGCGAGCGATCGAGTGGTGCAAGGACAAGGGAAGATACTCTGGATCGACGACACTTCTCCTCTGCAGCGACTGGTCGCGTTGCGCGACGACGGCCGACTGGTCGGACTCCAGGTCGACGGTCGATTGGAACTCCTGACCGGTGAGCGGATCGCGTGGCGTGGCGAGTACCGAGTCGACCGGACACGCCTGGCCGGAATTCCCGTCGCTGGGATCTACCGCGTTGCGGTGGCGGATGTCCAACGCGGTCAGCCCGAGGGAGTTCTGCAGTCCGTACGGACTTGGGTGCGCGCGACGGTACTACGCGCTGTTCCGGAGCCGAGCGGCTCGCTCGCACTCGGTATCCTGACCGGGGACGACCGCGGCTTGTCGCGGCGAACGCGGCAGACGCTGCGCGAGGCGGGACTTTCCCACTTGACTGCGGTGAGTGGGTGGAACGTTGCCGTCGTGACGGCTTTCGCCGATGGACTGCTGTCGGCGCTGCGTGCGCGGAGATGGATCCGGTCGCTGGCGATTTTGGTTCTGGTATGGGGGTACGCTGCGCTGACCGGTCTGGAGCCACCCGTCATCCGGGCAGCAGCCATGGCGAGCTTGTATGTGCTCGCTCGCTGGCGTGGGTGGCCCGGCGAGCCGCTGAATACGCTCGGTTGGGCAGTCGTCCTCGTCCTCATCGTTCGACCGGAGCTGCTGGGGTCGCTGGCATTTCAGCTCTCCGCACTGGCGACGGCTGCACTGAGCGTCGGACGGTTGCTCGTCGCTGGACGAAGATGGGGAGAACTCATCCTGCTGCCGGTGGTCGTCCATGCGGCGGTGACGCCGTTGCTCCTGGCTCGCTTCGGAACCTACTCGCTCGTGGCACCGATGGCCAACTTGCTGGTCGAACCGGTCGTTCCGTGGCTCTTGGCTGCTGGATTGATCGCTCTCCTCGGTGGCGTGATGCCCTGGTTGGCGAGTGCGTTCGGGGTGCCGGCATGGATCCTGGGATACTGGATCGTCCTGGTCGGCGACATTGCCGGGCGGTTGCCGAGTGGGGCTGGAAAGAGCATGCCGCCACCCATCGAGTGGATCGGGTGGGTCTACGCGTTGGCGGGAGCGGGCACGCTGGCTTGGATTGACAGGCGAGCGAGGGCGCCGTAGAATTGCGGCTGGTGCTGGCGCGGTGCGCAGGCCGGTGTAGCTCAATGGGCAGAGCAGCGGTTTTGTAAACCGCGGGTTGTGGGTTCGAGTCCCACCATCGGCTCTACCAGTACCAGGCGCGGGGGGATGCCCGAGTGGCCAAAGGGGCCTGGCTGTAAACTAGGTGCGAAAGCTGCGGGGGTTCGAATCCCTCTCCCCCCACCGGAAGGCGCGGATGGCGCGAATGGGCCCACGGGTGAGGCACGTGGGCTCTTTGGTGTGGAGATCTGTAAAGTGATCGAGGAGGACCGTCGATGAGCAAGCCGCGGTTTGAGCGGACGAAGCCGCACGTCAATGTGGGGACGATTGGGCATGTAGATCATGGGAAGACGACGTTGACGGCGGCGATCACGAAGGTATTGAGCTTCAAGGGGTGGGCGAACTTCAAGCCGT
>NZ_JBRBZA010000060.1:0-50307 GCF_053493975.1 Thermomicrobium sp. | reverse complement strand
CTACCAGGGTGTGCGGACCGGTATCACCGCAACGCATGCACGGCACCAGCGAGGCGGTCGGCCAGGTGTTGTAGGGGTCAGGCGGTGCCTGACCCGCCGGCCCAGAGGGCCGGCCCATGTCGGTGGGGATGCGTCGGCCGTGGTGCGCGAAAACGTGACGGCGGTGCTGCCTGCCGCGCTGCGTGTTGCCGCGCTGTCGCGCGGCGGGCGAGGCAGCGCCTCGTCCCTACATGGTTGCGCGCCACATCCCCGGTCGGGCCTTTGGGTGCGACGGGCGGATGCAACCCCCGTCCGGTAGGGGTCAGGCGGTGCCTGACCCGCCGGCCCAGAGGGCCGCCAGGTTGTTGCCGGGTATCCCCGAAAAGTCCTGGTCCAGCTCGCGCCGCTCAAGTCTGGCTGGTCCCCTGCCGAAAGCTTCCAACAGGAGCGACGGAGAGTGGACGGGGGTAGCCATGACCATCGGTTTCAAGGAAAAGGTGCTCGGCATTCTCGCGGCGATGGCCGCGATCTTCGTACTCCTCGGCGCGGTCGGCTGGTTCTGGCTGGGCCAGAGCCGCAGCGCGGTGCATCGAGTGAACGAGATGAACGAGGCGCTGATCGTGCTCGGGCAGACCTCGCGGCGCATGGCGGAGGTCCGCGCGAGCGTCGTGGCCCACGTGGGTGCCACGACCAATGCCGATTACCGTCGGCAACTCGACGAGCGGATCGCCGAGCTCGACACCCAGATCGCCCAGGGTTTGGACCAGCTTCAGGCGCTGGCGCATACCTCACAGGAACAAGCGAGTGTCGCAGCTGTGCGCGAGGCCTGGACCACCTATCGGGCGTCGGCCGAGCGGACGCTCCAGCTCTCGCGCAAGTACGACCTCGTGGCTGCGCAGCAGAACATGACCGGCGATGCGGCGCAGAAGTTCGCCGCGCTGTTGGACGCGATCCGCAGTCTCGAGGCGGTCTCGGCGGCGGACGCCCAGGTGACAGCGAACCGGGCCGAAGGACAGCTCACCATGCTGCGCTTCGCCATGCTGGGTGCGGCCGGCCTGGCGGTCGTCGCCTTCCTGGCCGGGTTGTTAGTGCTGCGACCTGCCTTGCGCACGGTGACCGAGATCGCGGGGGTCAGCCAGCAGCTGGCGGAGCAGGAGCTGGCCGCGCTGGAAGCGGCGCTCGGCAAGTTGGCGGCCGGGGATCTCACCGCGCGCTTCGCGGTGACGATGGAGCCGCTGCCGGTGCGCGGGCGCGACGAGCTGGCGCGCATGGCGCAGTCGTTCAACCGGATGCTGGAGCGATTGCGGGCAGTGGGGAGCGCCTTCGGGAGCGCGCTGGATGACCTTGCCCAGCTCGTGGGGCAGGTGCGGCTGGCGGTGCGCCAGGTGAGCGAGGCGGGCGCGCAGGCCCAGGCACTCTCGGCGCAGATCGCCGAGGCGTCCAACGCGGTCGCGCGGACGATCCAGGACGTGGCGCAGGGGTCGGCGACGCAGGCGGAGCAGGTGAGCAGTGCCTCGACCGCCGTCGACGAGATGAGCCAGACGATCCAGGCAGTGGCCAAGGCGGCCCAGGAGCAGGGGCGGGCGCTGCAGCGGGCGACCGAGCTGGTCCAGCAGATGGCCGACCGCAACCAGCGGGTGGGCGAACTCGCGCGGGGCGTGACCGAGCGGGCGGGACGCAACCGCGAGCAGGCCGAGAGCGGTGGGGCGGTGGTACAGCGGACGCTCAGCGCGATGGAGCGCGTGCGCGCCCAGGTGGAGGAGACGGCCCGGGCCATCCAGGAACTGGGCGAGCGCTCCAAGCAGATCGGCCAGATCGTCCAGGTGATCACCGACTTGACCGAGCAGACCAATCTCCTGGCGCTGAACGCCGCCATCGAGGCAGCTCGCGCCGGCGAGGCGGGGAAGGGCTTCGCCGTCGTGGCCGAGGAGGTGCGCAAGCTGGCCGAGCGCTCGGCTGCTTCGACGCAGGAGATCGCCCAGATGGTGCAGGGGATCCAGCGCACGGTGGAGCAAGCCGTCGCGGCGATGGCGGAGAGCGCCGGCTCGGTGACGCAGGTGAGCAGCGAGGCGCGCGAGGTCGCCGAGGTGTTCGCGGCCATCCGCCAGGCTGCCGAGGAAGTGGCTGAGCGGAACCGCGAACTCTTGGCCTCGCTCGAGGAGATCGCCAAGCGGAGTTCGGAACTGCGGGCGACGATGGAGGACACTGCGGCGATCGCCGAGGAGAATGCCGCCTCCGCCAGCGAGCTCTCCGCGACGGCCGAGCAAGTGCGCGGCTCGATCCGCCGGGTGACCAGCGTGGCCGAGCAGAACGCCGCGGCGGCCGAGGAGGTCTCGGCAGCGACCGAGCAGATGGCGACCCAGGTCGGCGAGATCCAGGCGGCAGCGGAACACCTGGTCGGCCTGGCGGGACAGTTGGCTCGGCTGGTCGAGCGGTTCCGGACCGCGACCGAGCAACAGGCGTTTGGGCCGGTCGAGGCGAACGGGCGAGGTTGGGCGGAGCAGCCGGCAGCGTCGCGGGTGCCGGCGGGAGTCAGTGCGAACGGGAACGGTCGTCGGGCGTGGTGACGTGGGTGTAGCGGCGGAGAGGAACCGGAGCGATGGGTGAGGACCGCGAGCTGATCGAGATGTTCATCGAGGAGACGCGCGAGCGGCTCGAGTCGATCGAGCCGGCTCTGGTCGAACTGGAGCGGGCGGAGTCGGCAGCCGAGAAGGAGCGGCTCCTGAACGAGGTGTTCCGTCATCTCCACTCGACGAAGGGTAGCGCGGGGTACTTGAACCTGAGCGATCTGGTGGCGCTGGTGCATGCGGCCGAGCATCTGGCCGACGTCCTGCGCAAGGGTGCACCGGTGCAGCCCGAGCATGTCGATCTTTTGCTGCAAACGGTCTCGTCGGTGCGGGGGTACTTGGCCTTTCTGGCCGGGCAGACCGAGCAGCCCGAGGGACTGCCGGCACTCACCCAACGCCTGCAACAGGCAGCCGAGCGAGCGCTCGAGCGCCCGCGCGCGGCAGTGGACGCCGGGGCCGGCGACGCGACGCCAGCGACCAGCGGGCCGACGAGCGAGGGGGAGACTCGCCCGGACGAGCAGCGTGCCAGCGAGACCGAGCTGACCAGCTCGACGGTGCGGGTGCCGGTTCACGTGCTCGATCGCTTGGGGCGGCTGGCCGAAGAGATGCTGGTCACGCGCAACCGGATCACCGCGCTGGCGGCCAACTTGCAGGACGGGGAACTGGTCGGAGCCTCCAAGAAGCTCTCGGTGATGGTCTCCGAGCTGCAGGATATCGCCGCCCTGACCCGCTTGCAGCCGATCTCGTCGCTGTTCTCCCAGATGCCGCGCGTGGTGCGGGATGCGGCGCGCGCGACCGGGAAAGAGGTCGATCTGGTGATCGACGGTGGACGGTTGGAGGTGGACCGGCGGATCCTGCAGGAGTTGCGCGATCCCCTGGTGCATCTCCTGCGCAATGCGGTCGACCACGGGATCGAGTCGCCGGAGCGGCGGATCGCCTTCGGCAAGCCGTCGCGGGGAAGGATCACGCTGCGGGCGATGCGCGAGGGGTCGAACCTGGTCATCGAGGTGAGCGACGATGGCAAAGGGATCGACTACGAGGCAGTGCGGCAGAAGGCGGTGGAGCGCGGCTTCGTGAGCGCCCGCGAGGCCGCCACGCTCACCGAGGCCGAACTCAACGCGCTCCTGTTGCGTCCCGGCTTCTCGACGCGCGACCGGGCGACCGAGCTCTCGGGACGCGGCGTGGGCTTGGACGTCGTCGCTGTGCGGATGCAGGAACTGGGTGGAAGCCTGAGCATCTCGTCGGTGCCCGGGCAGGGGACGACGATCCGACTGGTGGTGCCGACCTCCGTCTCGGTGATGAATACGCTGGTCTTCACGGCACGCGGCTATCTCTTGGGCATCCCCTACAACGTGGTGCAGGAGATCGTGCTCATCACCGACCGCGACATCGAGCACTATGGCGAGCAGGACGTCTTCCGGTTGCGTGACCAACTGGTGCCGCTCTTCACGCTGTCCAGCTGGCCGGAACGGAGCGAGGGAGCCAAGAAGCAGGCGGGCAAGCACTACGTGCTCGTGCTGCGGGGCGAGGGGACACTCGCGGGGCTGCTCTGCGACGGGATCGCGCGCTTCGAAGAGCTGATCGTCAAGCCGGTCGGGAACCTGTTGCGCGGCGTGGAGAGTGTGAGCGGACTGGCTACGCTGGGGACAGGCGAGATCGTCCTGATTCTCGAACCGGAGAAGATCCTGGCCGATGCCGGACTGGCGATGGCCAAGATCCAGGCCGAGCAGGCCCAGCTGGGCCTCGTTCACGAGCACCAGGCGAGCGAGGACGATCTGGGCGAGCGGCTCGTGCTCCTCAAGGGGTACGGCGAGCACCGGTATGCTGTGCCGGTGCGACTCGTCTCCCGCATCGTCCGCTTCACACCGGAGGAACTGGCGATCTTCGGCGAGCGGATCTACTACCGGACGGAGCAGGCGCTGATCCCGCTGATCGATCTCGACCGGGCGCTCCGGATGGGCGAGGGCGGTGCCGAGCAGGGTGGGATCGCGGTCCTCTTGCGGGCCGATAACCTCGAGTGCGGTTTCGTCGCGTCGCAAGTCGTGCGGATCGGCCGGGTGGGGGTGGAGCCGGAGCCGTCCGACCGGCATGGCGTGACCGGCCTGCTCAACTTAACGGACGGGGTGTATCTCCTGGTGGACGTCCCGACTGTCGTCCATGCTGAGTTGCGTCGACTCTACGAGGCGCGGCAGGAAGCGCGCTCGGTGCGGGGGAAGAAGGCGCTCATCGTCGAGGACAGTGTCTTCTACCGGGACGCGCTGGAGGCGGTGCTCAAGCGGGTCGGCTATGCCGTGAGCGCAGTGGGGAGCGTGGAAGAAGCGCTGGTGTTCCTGGCGCGCGTACCCGATGTGGCGCTGATCATCACCGACTACAACCTGCCGGGAAAGAGCGGGCTCGATCTGGTCCAGGCCGTGCGCGGTGGAGAGACCGCTGCGCGAGCCGACGTGCCGATCGTCGTGCTCTCGCAGTATCTCAGCGATCAGCCGAACAGCGCGGAGTTGGGCGAGCGGTTGCGTGCAGCGGGAGCGAACGCGGTGTACGCCAAGTTCGACGAGCTGGAGCAGAGCGAACTCCTCGAGCAGTTCCGGCATCTGGTGGTGCACGACGAGGCGGAAGCGACGGCCGAGTCGCAGTACGCGCGCGAAGAGGAGATGGTGCACGTCCTGGCGGTCAATCTGGGGCCAGAGGTCTATGGTGTGCCGATCGATCGGGTGCGCGAGATCACCACGCTGGACGGCGTGACACCGACGCCGCTCGACGATGCCGGATTCCTCGGCCTGGCCAATATCCGCGGCGAGATCGTGCCGGTGTTCGACCTGGGCGGCGTGCTGCGGCGCCCGGTCCGCACGAACGGCGAGGCGGTCGATGTGGTCACCTTGACGAGTCTGGGGCCGATGGTGCTGCGCGGGGAGAGCATCCGCGGCACCGTGCGCGTGCCGGTCAGCGAGCTCCGCGAACCGACCGGCAATCTCGGGCCACTGGCGGAGATCGTGCCGAACGTGGCTACCTTGCCCGACTGTCTGCTGCAGGTGGTGGAGCTGGAGAAACTGGCGAGCGTCTGCCTGGGGCGACGCGGCTGAAGACGCGCAGACGTGCTTGGGCTGGCTCGGCTGGGGCGATCCCGGCCGAGCTGCTCTTTTTGCCCGTCCGGTACTGCGGATGCTGCCGCCCGGCCGAAGGCTGGCTCGGTCGGGCGGAGCGAACGCCGGAGAGAGCGGTGGGTGGCCGGTTTGCGCTGCGCGGCGAGGGCGGGGTGGGTATCCGGCTGGACTGAGCTCACGAGCGGCGCGCCGGCTGCAGAGTCGCCTCGGGTGCGAGACGGCGCGAACGCGCCACTTCACGGTTGCAGCAGCCGAGCGTGGTGACGACGGGTTCATCTCGATCGACTGTCGGCCTGCGGAACGACCGCGTACAGCGATACGGAGGGGCGCGCGACGGAGGTGTCGCGCGGGTGCTCGCCGCTCGAGGTGGTTGGTCGCACGAGACCGGGGAGCGGTCGTGGCGGCTCGCTCTGCCCTGCTGGGCACGCGGGTCGGGGCGCGGCGCTGCCGACGCTGCGCTGGCCCGATGGTCCTAGCTCTCCTCCTCCCCCTGCAGGGGATGTCGTCTTCGACCGATAGTCTTCCTCAAGAGCGAAGGAGGTCGCGTGGTGCGACTCGGATTCCGGCAGAAGTTGCTGGCTTTGCTCTTGACATCGGCGTTCGTCTTTCTCGGCCTCGGCAGTGTGGGGGCGCTCTGGCTCGCGTCGCTGCGGTCGCAGGTGAGCACGTTGGCGGCTGAGGGCGAGCAGGCGAGCGCGCTCGCGCGCGTCAGCACGCAGGCACGCGAACTCGAGGAACGCGTGCGCGCTCGGCAGGGAACGGCCGAGGAGTGGTCGGCCCAGGCACGCCGCGTCGCCAGCGAATTGAGCGCGTTGCAGCGAAGCAGCGGGACGGCCAGCGAGCGTGTAGCAGTGGAGCGGGCGGTCGCGGCCTGGGCTACCGTGGAGCGACTCCTGACCACCTCTCCCGAGGACAGTGACACCGTGCGGGAGGCGTTCGCGGCGTTCTGGGGGAGCGTCACCGAGGCTGCTGCGGTGCCCCAGCTGGGCGCTGTGGAGCGAGGCAGGAGCATCGCATTGCAGCTTTCGGTGCTCCAGGGCATGGCCATGGCCTGTGCCGCGCTGGCGCTGGTCATCGTGATCGGCTGGTTCTGGTCGCTGCGCCCTCCCCTGCGGACGATCGGCGAGCTGGCGAGGACGGCCGAGCGATTGGCGAGGGGAGAAATCAGCGAGTTGGAGCGTGCACTGGGACAGTTGGCAGGGGGTGATCTCACTGGCACGGTCACTGTGCGGACCGCACCGCTCCCGGTCCGCGGTGCTGACGAGTTCGCTCAGATGGCGGGGGCTTTCAACGAGATGCTGGAACGGATCCGCGCGGTCAGCACCTCGTACACGAGTACGGTGAGCGATTTGAGCGAGTCGCTCGTCCGCGTGCGTGAGGCGGCGACGCAGGTGTCGGCGAGCGGTGAGGTGACGGAAGCGCTCAGCAGCGAGGTGGCGAGACTCGCGGAAGAACTGTCGCAGGTGGCCGAGCGCGTCGCTGCTGGGTCGGTCGCGCAGGCCGATCAGATCGGGGCGGCTGGGCAGGCGATCGACGACAGCGAGCAGCGTGCGCGGCGAGTCATGGAGATCGCTGTCCAGCAGGCAGAGGAATTGCGGGCAGCGACCGAGGTCATCCACCGGACGGAGGATGTCGGGCGGCACGTGTACGAACGCAGTCAGGAGGTGACGGTCCGAGCGCGCGCGAACACGAGCCGCGCGACCGAGGGAAGCGCGGTCGTCGAGCGGGCGACCCAGCTGAGCCGCTCGGTGCAGGAGCAGATGGTGACGACGCGGGAGACGATCCGGGCCTTGGTCGGACATGCTCGGGAGATCGATCGATTCGTCGGCGTGATCCAAGGGTTAGCTCGGCAGACGACGTTCTTGGCACTGAATGCGGCGATCGAGGCAGCACGGGCCGGGGAGGCTGGGAAAGGATTCGCCGTCGTCGCTGAAGAGGTGCAGAAGCTCGCCGCGTCCTCGAGTGAGGCAGCGAGTCAGGTGACGGAGATCGTGCAGCGCATCGTGGCCACCGTCGAGGAGGCAGCGCGCGCGCTCGCCGAGGGGGATACGGTCGTCGCGGCAGCAGTGCGCGAGACGGAGCACGTGGTCGGACTCTTCGACGAGATCCGGTCGGCAGCAGTGGAGATCGCGGAGGCGAATGCGCGGCTCCTCCTCGAACTGGAGTCGCTGCAGCAGCAGATGCGGTCGGTGGGACAAACGCTCGAGCGCACGGCGCAGCTGGCCGACGCGAACCAGCGCGAGGCGACGCAGCTGGGTACGCAAATCGGAGACGTGCGGGCCGCGATGAGTCGGATCGCCGACATCGCGCAGCAGAATGCCGCGCTGGCGGAGGCGATGGCGAGTTCGGTCAACGCGGCGCGGAGTCGGATCGAGGAGATGGCGCGGACCGCCAGGGTCTTGCGGCAGGTGGCCGGCACGCTGCGCGCGCTGCTCAGCCGTTTCCGCTTGCGCGGTGAAGGGCCTGCGGTCGGTGATGGCCATTCTTCCATCCGCAGCTCGATTCCCGATCTCGTCCGCTGAGGATGGTCGCCCACCGGTCTGCGGCTGGAGTGCTCGCGTTGGCCCAGCGGCTCCCGACCGGGAGCCCGGGTGGGCTGCGATGCTGGGGAGAAGAACGGTGGCCCGGGTGGCCTGACCGTGGGCATCGCGCGCTGCTCGGCTGACGCAGTGTGCCCGGCGGTGGCGGAAGCAGACTGCGGCTCCCGGCTGGCTAGGGCAGCGCTGCCAGCGTCCACAGCGCTGTCGTGCGAGATCGACGACACTCTCTCAAGTTCCTCGCCAGTTCTGCCGATCATCTTCTTCAGGATGGGCGGACGGAACGCCGATGAGACGTCGCGAGGGAGCGCGATGAACCCACCGATCCTTCCGGTACCACCAGTCGGTCCGAACGAGCCAGGCCCGGTCGAGGAGGCAGCGCCGCTGCAGCCGGTCAAACCGGTGGAGGCGAGCGGCTCGACTACCGGCACTGCCGATCGCGGCCCCGCAGCGGAGGGGAAGCGGGACGCCATTCCAGCACACCGGGTCGATCTCTCGCTCGATCCGCAGCTGGTGCGCAAGATGCCGCGGGACGTCTATCTGCGCTATTACGTGCGGCCCGGCATCGGCAACTGGGTCGTTCAACTCATCGACCGGGAGACGCAAGAAGTGATCCGCGAGATCCCGCCCGGTGGCCTCAAGGAGTTCCTCCAGGAGCTCGCCGAGCAGCAGCGAACGGAGTGAGTCGGGGGGAACGCGCTGGGCACCGGCGTGCCGGGAAGGAGCAGGCGATGAGTATTACCTTCGATGGCTTGGCTTCCGGCTTGAACACCCAGGACATCATCTCCAAGCTCCTGCAGCTGGAGCAACGGCCGATCACGCGGCTCAACCAGCGCAAGCAGGAGATCCAGAAGCAGCGGGATGCTTGGAAAGACCTCGGGACGCGTCTGCAGAACCTGGCGAGCGCGCTCGGCACGCTGACGCAGCGCGGGACCATCGTCGGCTTTGCGGTGCGGCCGAGCGATGGGAACGCCCCCTTCACGGCGAGCGCCCGCCCCGGCGCGGTCGCCGGCACGTACTCGATCCAGATCCAGCAGCTCGCGACCGCGACGACGCTCCGCAGCGGCAGCGCACTCGGTGCGGACATCGATCCCGATGCGCCGCTGACCGACGTGAACTTCCGATCCAGCGTCACCGCTGGTACCTTCACCATCAATGGTGTGGCGATCACGGTCGATCCCGCCACCGACACCATGAACGACGTGATCGCACGGATCAATGCCAGTGGTGCCGGAGTCACCGCCAGCCTGGTCACGGTGGACGGCCGGACACGGCTCGCGCTCACGGCCGATACCCCAGGCGGACCGCTCCAGGTCGGAGCGATCGGCGACAGCTCGAACTTCCTCTCGGTCACGTCGCTCGCCGCGGCACCACGCAGCGGCGATACCGTCGTCGGGACGCGCAGTTTGACCGCGGTCAAGACGACGGTCCCTCTGAGCCAAGCCATGCTGGCGACGCCGGTGAGTGGGTCGGGGACGCTCACGATCAATGGCGTGGCGATCTCCTACGATCCGGCTACCGACTCGCTGGGCACGATCCTCAACCGGATCAATGCCTCCAATGCCGGTGTCACCGCGAGCTACGACAGCTCGACTGACCGCATCGTGCTCACGGCCAAGACGACGGGGAGTCTGGCGATCACCGTCAGCGATACGGGGAACCTGGCCACTGCGCTCGGGCTGGCGAGTGGTCAGCTCCAGCTCGGGCAGAACGCGGTCTACAGCCTGGACGGTGGTGCGACCTGGCAGTACAGCACCAGCAACACGATCAGCGACGCGATTCCGGGCGTCACCTTGACGCTCACCCGCACGACCACCAGTCCCTACACCTTCACGGTCGAGCCGGACAGCGAGGCAGCGGTCGCGGCCGTGCGGAGATTCGTCGACCAGTTCAACAGTGTGCTGAGCTTCATCGCCGATAAGACTGCCTACGATGCGACGAGCAAGACCGCCGGCACGCTCATGGGCGACAGCGCAGTGCGGACGATCGAGTCGACACTGCGCCAGTTGGTGACGAGCCCGGCGATCAACGCCGGAGGGCGGTACCGCACGCTGGCTGATATCGGGATCAGCTTCGGAACAGTCGGGTCCGCTGTGGGAACGACCAACCAGCTCCAGGTGGACGAAAACAAGCTCCGCGCTGCCTTGCGCGAGAACCCGGATGCCGTGTTCGAGCTGCTCGGCGCGACGAGCCGCGCGACGCTGACGACGCCGGGCGACATCGTGCGCGTGTCGGGGACGCCGCGTCCGCCAGCCAGCGGTCGTTACGTCATCGGTTCCGATGGCGCCGGTAACCTGACGGCCGCTTTCTACGATACGGGGAATCAACTGCTCTGGAGCGCGAGCGGCACCATCGCGGCCGGTGGGACGAACGCGACCTTGATCCCCGGGCTGGTCTTGAGCGCGGCCGACACGCTCACCGGGGCAACGAGCGAGATCGCGGTGACGCAGCAGGAAGGGGTGCTGACCCGGCTCGCTCGCTACCTGAACGGTATCTTGGGCCGCGACGGGCTGGTGCGTGCGCGCGGCGATGCCTACGAGCAGCGGCTGCGCGGCATCGACCAGCAGATCGATCGGTACCAGCAGCGGCTGGACGATCGCAAGGCGCAGTTGGTGCGGCAATTCGCCACGTTGGAGCGCATGCTCGCGGAGATCCAAGCGCAGGGGACGCAGCTCCAAGGGCAGATCCTCAAGATGCTGAACTCGTGACGGACGGGAAGGGGATGGTGCGTCATGCCGGCGAATCCTTACCAGCGGTACCGGCAAGTGACGGTGGAGACGGCCTCGGTGGCCGAGCTGATGGTGCTGCTTTACCGGCGGGCCATCCAGGTGCTGGCTGAAGCCGAGGAGGCGATCGGCAGTCGGGACGTTCCGCGCGCCCATGCTCGTCTGGTCTTCGCCCAGGAGATCGTGGCCGAGCTCATGGCCAGCCTGAACCTGGAGGCGGGCGAGCTGGCTCAGCAGCTCCTGGCGATCTACGACTATCTGCAGCGGCGACTGGTCGAGGCGAACGTGCGCAAGGACCCGGCCATCGTGGCTGAGGTGCACGCGTTCCTGTCCAGCCTGCTCGAGGCCTGGGAGGAAGTAGCGGCCCGCGAGCGCGTGACCCGACCTGCCGTCCCCGTCGCTGCCAACGCCTGAGAGGAGCGGAACGTGGACGAGGCGAGCGCGCTGGAACTGGCGGCCCGCCTGCGCGATCTGACTGCCGCGCAACTGGAGGCCGCGCGGGCTGGGAAGTGGGACGAGGCGATGGCCCTCTTGGAGGAGCGCGGCAGGCTCGTGCACCAGCTTCAGGCAACCGACCCAGCTCACCTGAGCGCGGCCGACCGCGAGGCGATCGTGGGGCTGCTCGAGGAGATGCAGGCACTGGATCGAGAACTCGTCGAGACGGTGGAGACAGCGCTCCGGGCGACGCGGGAGGCACAGCAGGCAGTGGAACGGAACGATGCCGCGGCGCGCGGGTACCGTCGGGCGCTCGGGACGGCCGATGAGGGCGAACTGGTCGATCGCGAGGCATGAGCGATGGGCGTCCGGTCTGGCTCGGTTTCGATCGCGATCGTCGTGCTGAGCCTCCTCGTCGGCGTCTCTTGCGTCCGGGTGGAAATCCAGCGAACGCGAACACCCGAGCTCACCCAGCCGACCCCGACGGTCGGCCGACGTGACGCGAAGGTCACCGAGCCGACACCGGTGGCGCGTGCCGAGCGGCGCAGGCCGGCGAGCGAGGGGGCCTGGCGGACACTGTTCCGGTACCGCATGCCGCCGGCGACCGCGCTCGAGATCGCGCGGCTGGGGATCGCGGTGACGGTGGTCGAGGTGGCCTCGACGGTAGACGAGCGGGGCTGGTACTGGCCCGTGCCACCGGATGCTGCTGCGCACCTGATGGGGACGGCCAATCCGGGCGAGCCGGGCAACATCGCGATCACCGGGCACGTCGATACCGAACGAGGTCCCGGCATCTTTTGGCGCTTGCTGGAAATCCGTCCCGGTGACGAGATCAGGGTCTGGAGCGCGGCGGGAACCTTCGTCTACCGGGTGGTGGACGTACAGACAGTCGCGCAGAGCGAGCGCGCGGTGCTGCGGCAGACGGACCGCGAGATCTTGACGCTCCTCACGTGTCTCCCCGATGGCCAGTACGAGCGGCGGTTGGTCGTGCGCGCCGAGCCGGTGCGGCCAGCGGTCGCTACCCGTTGAGCCGGCGCGGCTCCCCGAGCGGCGAGGCGGTCAGCAGTCTGCACGGGGAAGCTGTCGCTATTGGCCGAAGCGCACGTGGCGAGAAGGACGCCCTGCTGCAGTCGACAGGCGCCGCACCGGGCAGCGCGCCCATGTGGACGGCGGCAAACGTCCCCGCGCAGATCACGCGACCACGGCACCGGACTGACCGCGGTGGGGTTTGTCGGCCCCAGCAGGCCGAGGGGTCCGGCAGCGTCTGACCCCTACCGGACGGGGGTGGCATCCGCCCGTCGCACCCGAATACCCGACCGGGGATGCGCCGCCCAACCATGTAGGGGCGAGACAGCGCCTCGCCCGGCCGCGCGACGCGCGGCACAGCCATGCGGCGCGGATCGGCCGTCTCCGCGATCCGGACGGCACGAGGGCATCGCGCCGCCACAGGATTGCCGGCCCGGGAGGGTCGGCGGGTCAGGCAGCGCCTGACCCCTACAGGACGGGGGTCGCGCAGCGCCCCCGTACGCGTCGATCGCCGCGGCGGTGGTATGCATCCGTCGCAGGACGCGATATGCACACCGGGACGTGACGCGGTACCCCGCTGTAGGGGAGAGGCGCTGCCTCGCCCGGCCGCGCCGGAAGGCGCGGCAACACCGGTGACCGATACCCCGGTTGCCATCGCAACGGCACCACCATGGTCGGCCGGCGACGGTGGCCTCTGCCGGCCCGGGAGGGCCGGCGGGTCAGGCAGCGCCTGACCCCTACAGGGCGGGGCCGATCACCTGACCGGTGACGGCCATCCGTTCCTGCGGTGCCAGACCGCCGAACCATGGAGGGGCGAGGCGCTGCCTCGCCCGCCGCGCCAGCAGGCGCGGCTCTATGGACAGCGGCAAACGTCACACGCCTGGATCAGGCGACCACAGCACGAGACCGACCGCCGTCGGGCTTGCCGGTCTTGCGAACCGGCGGGTCAGGCAGCGCCGGCCTCCTCCAGGTGTGTAGGGATGTCCTCGAGCGGTCGGCATACACCGCAGCGGGGGCGAGCCGATCCGCCCCGTTGGGGCGACGGTTGCGCGACGGGCGCCGCTCCGTGGCGCGCCACTGCTGTACGACGTTGCCGATCGGGCGTGGTCGAGCGGCGAGCTGGTCGCGGCGCGTCACCGCAGTCACGGGCCTTCGAGAGGTGACCGGGTGTTCGACCGGGAAGAGTGCGCGACAGACGGT
This sequence comes from Thermomicrobium sp., assembly GCF_053493975.1. Lineage (NCBI taxonomy): Bacteria > Pseudomonadati > Thermomicrobiota > Thermomicrobia > Thermomicrobiales > Thermomicrobiaceae > Thermomicrobium > Thermomicrobium sp. Next base: position 36,736 of record NZ_JBRBZA010000060.1, on the reverse strand, counting down.
TGGGGTAGCCCCTGGCTCAGCGGTGGTCGATCGTCGCGAGCACGCCGGTCAAGCGTTGAACCTGCGGGTTGGCGCGGTCGAAGCCGTCCGGTGCGCGGACGACGATCACCCAGGGACGCCCCTGGCCGTCCCGATAGTGATAGGCGCGGATGCGGCCAGTTGGGTCGAGCTGGTAGACCTTGGCCTCGTACTGGTTACCGATGACGATCGAGCCCTGAGGCTTGCTGTCGAGGAAGTCGGGGCGTGGTGCGTACTCGGAGTCGAGGCGCAGGATTTCCATCCAGATCCCGTCGGGTGGGATACCGTCGAGGCTCTTCGTGTCGAACCAGTCAGCGACCGACTCAGGGCTCGGACTGTTTTGGACCATCTGCTCGCTCATCAGGATCCAGTAGCAGTGGCAGGAACGGAGATTGTATTCTGGTGCCTCCGGCGTCGTGACGACGAGCCAGAGCGGAGGGTGCTGGAAGCGGACGTATCCCGGATCCTCGTAGGTCGGCCAGTCCGGGATGACGGCTGGGCCGGGTGTCGGTTCTGGGGTCGGCGGCGGAGCGGGTGTCCGCAGCACGGTCGGCGTGGGGCGTGGTGCGGGGGAGGGTTCCGGCTGCTCGCTGGGTGTGCGCTGCGCGACCGTGGTCGGGGTGAGGGTCGTCGGTGCCGCGGACTCCCGAGCGCGAAAAGCGAGGAAGCCGAGGAGGCCGCCGAGTGCGCCGGCCGCGACGAGGAGGAGCAGCGCCAGGCAACCGAGACCGATGATCACCACCGGCGAAGAACGGCGTTCCACGGTGCTCCCTCCACGTTCAACCAGGATGCTGGATGCTGGCGATGATCTGCCCGAGCATGGCCAAGTGCTCCGTATCCTGCTCGAACGGCGTGCCGAAATAGGCGATCAGGCACCACTGCCGGCCCTGGTCGTCCTCGTAGAGGTAGGTGATGACGTGCCCGATGGGCCAGTCAGTATAGGGTGCGCTGAAGTAAAGCTGGGCAGCATACCGACCGCCGACGATGTCTTCACCATCGGGTGGGCGACCGAAGTCCGGAGGCTGGTCGGCGAAGGGGGGCGCGACGAGGAAGAGATCGACGACCATTTCCCCAGTCGGCACCTCGTGCTCGGCACCCGATCCGGGCGGAGCCCAGGCGATCCGTCCGCTCGGCAGTTGGCCGGGATCGAACGTCACGAGCGTGACGTTGCAACAGTTCTTTTCTTCATAAAAGAAGTTCCAGCCACCGGGAACCGCTAGGCGCACCTGGCCGGACGGGTCGTCGAACCACTGCCAGCCCGCTGGAAGCCCACCGCTCGACTGACCCTGGCTGGGTGACGGCGTGCGTTGTGGCGCGGGTTGGGCCGAACTGGCCGGGGTGGGCGAACCGGGACCGACGGCGGGGGTGCGCGCTGGTCGAGCAGCGGGTGTGGTCATAGCGACCTGGGGCGTCGGTGTCGCGCGGGTGATCGTGAGGAAAGCGAATGTCCCCACGGCGGCGACGAGGCAGACGCAGGCGAGGACCAGTGCACCGCCACAGCCGATCAGGACCCACCGCCAGGGAGAGCCGCTGCTGTCGCCGGCTCGCTCGACCGAGTAGACGAGCGGTCGGTTCGGCCGATCAGTTTCGGTGAGATGCGGCTCCTCGTCCATCGCCCACTCCCTCAGCAGGCTTGCCTGCCGTGCTCGTCGGCCAGTTACTGGACATGCCCCTCGGTGCGAGAGTGAACCAGCGCAAGGAAGGTAGGGCAACTCACCCTCATTTTCGGCCTGAGTAGCTTGCCTGTCAAGGAGCTGCTCTGCCGGAAACCGGACGACAGGCCGGAGGGGCGTGCCGGAACGGTAACAGCCCGGTGGGCGGACGCCCAGCCCTCGTTCGTCGGGCTCGGCGACCCGGTCGTGAGGGATCGGGCCAGGTCGGTGACGCGCGGTGTTCCGGCCGCGCGGGAGCGCGAGTGCGGGCGTTTCCGTTGCTGCACCGATACGTGCAGTGTGGGCGGGTATCCGGGAGATCGGCGAGCGACCCGGCGCAGAGGCTCGGTGCGCCGCTCGAGCGGTGCTCTGCCGTGCCGAAGAGTGGGGCGTTCTGCCGCCTCGCGTGGAGTCGATCGCCTGCGCGTCACGAGGAGATGACCGGTCCTGGCGAACCGCCGGGCCAGGCACTGCCTGACCCCGCTACGACAGAACCATCAGGCCGAACCGCGGCAAGCACGTGCCCGACCGCGAAAACCCGCCTACTTCGTCGGGGTGACGCAACGAGGCGCCCGCCGTGTCGGGAGGCACGGCCCCCCGCGGTCGGAAGTGGCGTCGTGCCGGTGCGGGACGGCACGCTGGATGAACGTCGGCGGGAGGTGAGTCGCAAGAGCTGGGCCGAGTTGCGGGCACGTCGTCCCTGGCTCGCATCCCCGTGCTGGTTACAGCGCGGGTATCATTAGGCGGGACGGGTCGGCGAGCGGTCGGTCGCGGATGTCCCGGCAGGGAGACCCTCGTGAGCGAGTGCCTTCGACGATCGCGGACCTGGTCGATACTCGTCGCCGGCGCCTTGGGCTGGAGTCTCTTGACGTGCTGGCTGGTGACCCAAGCGGTGCCAGTCCATGATGCGCACAGGCATCTCTTGACGCACGGGAACCATGCGCCGGTGGAAACGCATTGGCCCGGGTCTCCGCACGAGTTCGCCTCCCCGATGGGAGGGATGACGGTTCTGGTTCTGTGGTGCGCGGTGGCCGGCGTCCCTCTCGCCTGGCTGTGGAGGCGTGTTCTCGCGGTGCGTGTCTTCGCGCTCGGTAACCGCGTGCCCGTGCTGTGCTGCAGACCCCGCGCGCCGGATCGGTTCCCGAACGCTCGGTCACTGTTCGCCTCCTGCTGCCTCCGCAATTGATCCTCCCGCTGTGACGTCACGGACAGTCGCGACGGTCTCTCTTGGGCGTGGTTCGATCGAGCGGGAGGAGCCCGAACGATGATGCCTTTCGCATCCTCAGTGCCGGCACGACGGTGGACCCGCCGTGGCTTTATCCAGGTGATGGCCGGGAGTGCACTCCTGGCGGTGGCCTGTGGCCGACGACCGGTCACACCCGTCCCGAGTCCACAACCAGCTGCGGAGCCGACGGTCACGGTGATGCCGGCTCGATCAGGCGGATCAGCAGCCGGTACAGTGCGGGAGTACACCATCGAGACGGTGGAGGCGGAACTCGAACTCGCTGGTCGGCGGGTGCGCACGTTCACCTATGGAGGTCAAGTGCCGGGGCCAGAGCTGCGTGTTCGAGAGGGGGAGACGCTGCGCGTCCTACTGGAAAACCGGCTGCCTGAGCCGACGACGATCCACTGGCATGGGATCCCGGTCCCCAATGCGATGGACGGGGTGCCGGACGTCACGCAGCCAGCGGTTTCGCCTGGGGAGCGCTTCCTCTACGAGTTCACTGTGCCGGTGGCGGGGACGTACTTTTACCATACCCATGTCGGCCTGCAGTTGGATCGTGGGCTGGTGGGTGCACTGATCGTCGAGCCGGGACGCGAGGAACTCGCCTATGATCGCGAGGTCGTGCTGGTCCTCGATGACTGGCTGGATGGAATCGCTGGGACACCGGAGGAAGCGTTGCGGCAGCTGGTCGGTGCCGGTCACGGTGGTCATGGTGGTCATGGCATGGGACATGGGGCGATGCCGGGTGGAAGCATGCCTGGTATGGGAACGATGCCCGGAATGGTCGGAACGAGCGGTGAGCCGCCGGAGGTCGAACCGGATCTCGTCTATCCCTTCTACTTGGTGAACGGACGTCCCCCGGAGCATCCTTTCGAGTTCGTCGGCAAGCGCGGCGATCTCCTCCGGCTGCGGCTCGTCAACGCGGCATCAGCGACCATCTTTCGCGTCGCGCTCGCTGGCCATCGCCTCGTCGTCGTGCAAGCCGATGGACAGCCGATCGAGCCGCTCGAGGGGGACGCTCTGCGGATCGGGATGGGCGAGCGGTACGATCTCCTCGTCCGCTTGGACAACCCTGGCATCTGGCCGCTCGTGGCCTGGGCCGAAGGCACGGATCGTGCAGCGCAGGCGGTGCTGCGGTACGAGGGAGAGAGCGGCCGAGTGCCGGTGAGCGTGACGCGCCCGCGGGAATTGGCGGGGGAGCTCGTGCACGGGTTGCGCTGCCGGGCGCGCTCGGAGGGGGTGCTGTTCGTCCCCGATGTCGAGCGGCCGATCGTGCTCAGTGGCGGGGCAGGTCAGTACGTCTGGACGATCGATGGGCAAGCCTATCCTGCTGCGGAGCCGATCCGGGTGCGGCGAGGCCAGCGGGTACGCTTCCGGCTGCAGAACATGACCACGATGCCGCATCCCATGCACCTGCACGGTCACTTCTTCCGCGTGGGCGAGAGCGCGCAAGCCCCGTTGCGCGATACGGTGCTCGTCGATCCGATGCAGGAAGTGGTCATGGATTGGATCGCCGACAATCCAGGAAAGTGGATGTTCCACTGCCATCACCTCTACCATCAGGAAACTGGGATGATGCGGATCGTCGAGGTCAGCTGATCGGAACGGCCGGCGCGGGATCCCCGCGCCGGCCCCGCTCGTTCCTCCTCGTCTGCTGGCAGGTTCGGCTGTCGAGGTTCCGGCACGCGTCAAACGAAGCAGTTGTCCGGATCCATGCGGCCTCCCGGAACGATGGAGACGGCGCCATCGATCGGGATCGCGGCACCGGTGAGGTACCCGGCCTCTGGACTGGCAAGGTACACCACGAGACTCGCGATCTCCTCCGGCGTTCCAGCACGCAGCGCGGGGATAGTCGGGGCCAGCCTGGCGATCCGCTCCTCTGGCCAGAGAGCTGCCAGCTTGGGGGTGAGGACGAAGCCGGGCAGAATGGCGTTGACCGTGATGCCGTGTTGGGCGACTTCGGTGGCCAGGTGGCGGGTAAAGCCATAGAGCGCTTCCTTGGTGGCCACATACGGCGTCCCGTGCAGCACGCTGGCGCGAATGGCAGCGATGTTGGACACGTTGATGATGCGCCCGAACTTGCGCCGACGCATGTCGCGGACAGCGGCTCGGCTGAGGTAGAAGGGTGCGTGGACGTTGACGGCGACACTCCGCTGCCACTCTTCGGTCGGGATTTCGTCGGGACGATAGGCACGGGAATGATACTCAGCTTTGTTGACGAGGATATCGATCTTACCGAAACGTTCGATGACGCGGGTGACGAGCTGTTCGGCCTGCTCCGGATCGGTGACATCGGCTGGCATCGCTTCGGCAACCAGGCCGAGGGCGCGGATCATGCTGGCCGTCGCTTCCGCGTCTTCCGGTGTGAGATCGTTCACTGCCACCTGAGCGCCGGCTTGTGCTAGGACTCGTGCGATCGCTGCGCCGAGTCCGCCACGTTCCCCTCCGCCGGCACCAGTCACCAGAGCGACGAGCCCGCTGAGATCACACAGCTGTCCGAGCGCCATCATCGTCGACTCCTTTCCCACGAGAGTTCGTCGTGCCCGCTGCTGGACGACACGTCAGTCTCCGGTATCCTTGCCGCTCCGTCGCTTCAGTTCAGCGAAGTCGCCGATACCGTTGGAGACACCTCGATCGACCGGGATCGCTGCACCGGAAATCGCCGTCATGTTGGGGTGGCACAGATAGGCGACGATCCAGCCCAGTTCCTCCTCGGGGTGGATCGCCCGCTGTGGGCCTTCGCCCTGGACCCAGTCGGGGCGGAGACGCAAGACGCGGGGGTTGAGGAGACCGGTCGGCATCAGCGCGTTGACCGTGATGCCGTACTGGGCGACCTCGTAGGCCATCTGCCGGGTGAGGCCGAGCAGGCCCGTCTTCGCGGTGGTGTAGGTGACGCCGCCGACGAAGCCGGTACGGACCGCGGCGAAGGAGGAAATGTTGACGATGCGGCCGAAGCGCTGGGGGATCATGGAACGGAGCGCAGCGCGACTCATGTAGAAGGGGCCATCGAGATCGACGGCGAGCTGGTGGTGCCAGATCTCGTTGGGGAGGCGCTCGACCGCTGGGATGAGACCACTGATCGCCGCGTTGTTGACCAGGATGTCGATCCGACCGAAATGGCGGACGACTTCATCGACCATCCGATCGGCGTCGCGCGGGTCGGAGACATCGCCGACGACAGCGATCGCCTCGCCACCTCGTTGGCGAATCTGCTCGACAGTCGCCATGGCGAATTCTTCCGAAATGTCGTTGACGGCGATGCGGGCACCGCGCCGGGCGAGGTGGCGGGCGATCCCGGCTCCTCCGCCGCCCTCCGCGCCGCGTCCAGCTCCGGTGACGAGGGCGACCATGCCTTCGAGCCATCGTTCTTCGACCATGATCCGCCTGCTCCTTTCTCTCGATCCGATGCGTTCTCGATCGGCCTTGCGTGCTTCGTGCCCGGTTGACAGCGTGGAGAGTCCAGCCCGCCAGCGGGAATTCGGTCGGTCGTTCGACCCGCCAGGCGGTCGGGAACCTGCCGGGTGTGTGGGCGTGGTCGCAGGAGAGGATGCTCCATCGTTCTTCGCCCGATGTCCCCGGTTGGATCCGTTGCGCCGGAGCAGCTTTGGAGGCGCCCGCGCCACCGAGTCGGTAGGACAGGGTATGGAAAGATCGCTGGCGAGCGGTCAGCCGAGTGGCTCGGGATCGGGTTCCCTCGCTTGCCTTGCCTCGAGCTGAGCAGCATCCGCTTCTGCTCTTCTGGTGACTGCCCTGACGTGCCTACGCTGGGAACGCGCTGGTTCGCCGCCAATGAATTTCGTCCTGAAGTGTAGCCGTAGGAGTGGCGGCGGTGCAAGCGAGCCGACATGGTGGGCGCGGATGCGGTCAGGCACCTACCCAAGGGTATGTAGTGCCGAAGATCGAGTCCGAGATCGTTCGAAGCGACGACGGAGCGGTGCTCGCAGTCGATCCCGTGCCGGGGCAGCGAGCGAGGGAGCAGAATCGTCATGCGAGCGACAGCATCACGCCGGAGTCGATGCGAAACCGGCCCCGGTCGCGCGAATGTGTCGCGTCGAAAAGGATGGAGTGCCCAGTCGAGCGGTGGGGGAACAGCCGCAGGACGTTTCCCGAAGACGACGGAACGTTCAACCCAGGCACGAGGAGGGCGCGGGCAGCGTGGGCGACTGCGACCGTCCGAGAGATCGCTCGGAACTGACGATCGCCGAGTGCTGCAGTCAGGAGATGCGGTGCAGGACGCAACGACCGATTCGGCAGTGGGCAGCCAGGAGGTCGAAGCGAAGAGCCTGGCGGACACCTGGAGTGGGCACTGGCGGGCGACGAACCAGCCCGTCGGCGCCAGCGTAATTGGACGCGCGCAAACGGTCGTGTTCGACCGTTCCTGCTCGGTTCTGTGGAGCGCTCGCACGTGACCGGTCGGGTCCAGTGCAGCGACAGTGGCCCATGGGAAGAGAAGCAGAGCGAGTCGGTTCGCTCGCCGGGTGCGCTGTCGCCGGCTATCGGTGCATGATCGCCGAACGTACGCGACTCGCCGCATCGCGGTCGACTACCGCCCACGCTGGCGGCGAGGTATCGGCAGCGTCGTGTCCGCTGCGGCATCGCGGCTCGTCCCTGGTTCGGTGGCGTTCGCTGGAGAGGGACGCGTGTCGGTTTGTCGTCGATCGTTGACAGGGGGTCGAAGATCATTTACTATCGCAGGGAAAGCACTGGGGGCTGGTATGGGGACACAACTGATCGTCCGTGTCCGCGAGCGACGACGGGCCCGTGGACTCAGCCAGCACCAGGTGGCGGAGCGAGCGGGGATCAGTCGGCAGACGCTGGTGGCGATCGAGGCGGGTCGGTTGACGCCGAGTGTGGCCGTCGCGCTGCGGCTGGCTCGCGCACTCGGCTGTGCGGTCGAGGAGCTCTTCATCGTCGCGGAACCGCCGCTGCTCGAGGCGCAGCTCGCGTGCGGTGAAGGCTGGACGGTCCCGATCCCCTCGCGCGTGCGCCTGGCGCGCGTCGGCGAGACGCTCGTCGCCTGGCCAGTCCGGGACGACACCGGTGAGGCCGAGGGAATGATTCGGGAGCGCGCGGGTGAGCGCGTCACGGTGGAGCCGCTCTTCGATCCGGCGACGTTGGAGCGCAGCCTCGTCCTGGCTGGCTGCGACCCGGCGCTGGCGCTGCTGGCTGCGCATCTCCGGCGCTGGCATCGAGATCTCCGGGTCGTCTGGGTACCGCTCGGGAGTCGGGCGGCGCTCCAGGCCCTAGCACGCGGGTGGGTGCACATCGCGGGCACGCATCTCTGGGATCCGGAGACTGGGGAATTCAACCTTTCGGAAGTACGACGTCATCTCGTCGCTCGGCCGATCGCGGTCGTCACGCTGTCCCATTGGGTGGAAGGTCTGGGGCTCGCTCCGGGTAACCCGAAACGGATTCGCTCGGTGGGCGATCTCGTCGCGCCGGACGTGACGATCGTGAATCGCGAGCTGGGCTCCGGCAGTCGTGTCGTGCTCGATCGCTTCCTGGCCCAGGAAGCGATCGAGCCAGCCATGCTGCGCGGTTACGAGCGTGAGCTCCCTGGGCACCGGGCAGTGGCGGAAGCAGTGGCGAGCGGGCTCGCTGATGCTGGGCCAATCGTGTATCCGGTCGCGCGGGTGCACGGGCTGGATTTCGTGCCGTTGCTCGAGGAACGCTACGACCTCGTCGTGCCGTTGGACTACCTGGATTGGCCGCCGGTGCGCGATCTCCTCGAGCTGCTGACCGCGCGTCCGGTGCGGCGCGAGCTGGAGGCGAGCGGCTACGCGGTGCAGGAGAGCGGCACGATCGTCGCCACGTTCGGTCAATGTTGAGCGATAACCGGCGAGGGGGAGCGGTGCGGTCAGAGCGGTTGAGCGCACGACGGGCGTTGGTGCTCGCTCTCGTCCTCGCCAGCCTGGTGAGCTGTGACCACCAGGCGACTCCCTCGCCGGACAGCCCGCCGGGTACCCTATACTCGACAGAAGGCGAGAGCACAGAGTTGGTCGTCTTCGCGGCCTCCTCGTTGCTGGAGCCGTTTCAACAGCTCGGCGAAGCGTTCCGGTCTCGTTACCCAGCGGTCGCGGTCTCCTTCAACTTCGCGGGCTCGGCTCAGTTGGTCGCACAGCTGGAACAGGGTGCTCCCGCCGATGTGGTGGCTTTCGCTGATCTCGAGAACATGCGGCGCGCGCAGGGAGCCGGTCTGATCCGCGGTGAGCCGGTCGTCTTCGCTCGGAACCGGCTCGCGGTCGTCGTACCGGCGAGCAACCCGGCCGGGATCGAGCGGTTGGCGGACCTGGCGCGCCCCGGTGTGACGGTAATCCTGGCGCACGAGAATGTCCCGGCCGGGAAGTATGCGCGGACGCTGCTGGCGCGCGCCAGTCAGCGACCTGACTACGGCCCGGACTTCGCCCAACGGGTGCTCGCCAATGTCGTGTCGCAGGAAGTGAACGTCAAGCAGGTCTTGGCCAAAGTCGCGCTCGGCGAGGCAGATGCCGGGATCGTCTACGTGACCGATGTCGAGGCTGCTGGGAGCAGTGTCCGTGCTCTCGCGATCCCGGACGAGCTGAACGTCCTCGCCTGTTATCCGATCGCCGTCGCAGCGGCGAGCCAGCGACCAGCGCTGGCCGAAGCGTTCATCGCGCTCGTCCGTGCGGAAACGGGCCAACAGCTCCTCGCCCAGCGCGGTTTCGAGCCGGTGAGCGCAGACGCGAGCGGTGCGGAGCGTTGCGGATGAAGCGGGTCGTCGAGACCGCTCGGCTGAGTGGAGGCACCGTGCGGCGTGGTGCAGCAGGCTGGGTGCATCCGGGCCGTCTCCTTCTCCTAGTCCCGGTCGCTGTCTCGCTCGGCTTCTCGATCGCGCCGCTCGTGGCGCTGCTCGTCCGTGCGTTCGGTCTCGGCGACGTGGTTCGGTACGCTCGCGACCCGTTCTTTCTCGATGCGCTCCGCCTCACGCTCCTGACCAGTTTCGCCACGGTCGGTCTCGCGCTCCTCTTCGGAACACCGGTCGCCTGGATCCTGGCGCGCTGGAACTTTCCTGGCCGCCGACTGGTCGAAGTCGCGGTCGGTCTGCCGATCGTACTGCCGCCGGTCGTGGCAGGCGTGGCGTTGCTCATGCTGTTCGGGCGCATGGGGTTGCTCGGACGGTACTTGGATACCTTCGGGATCCAGATCCCGTTCACGACGCTGGCGGTGGTGATGGCGCAACTGTTCACGGCGAGCCCCTTCTACATTCGGACAGCACTGGAGGGGTTCGCCAGCGTTCCGGCGCACCTGGAGGAAGCAGCCTTGGTGGACGGGTGCAGCTCGCTGCAAGCGTTCCGCTCGGTTACCCTCCCGCTCGCCTTGCCGGCACTCGTCAGTGGGATCACCCTGTGCTGGGCCAAAGCGGTCTCGGAGTTCGGGGCGACGTTGCTCTTCGCGGGGAACTTCCGTGGGCGGACGCAGACCTTGTCGCTCGCGATCTTCACGGCGATGGAGGTGGATCTGTGGGAGGCGGTCGCGATCGCCGCTCTGCTGCTTCTCGTCAGTCTGCTCATCTTCCTGCTGGTGGAGAGACTGCCGAGCGTGCGGCAGCTGTCCTGACGCGGTGCGTCGTGCTCGGCATCGGCGATGTGGCCTCAGCGGTGGCGCACCGGTTGTGGACAGCAGGATCGCTGGTCGCGATCGTCAGTGAGCCGTGGCCGACGGTTACCCGACGCGGCATGGCCTTCGCCGATGCCGTGTTCGATGGCCAGACGGTCCTGGAGGGGGTGGTCGCCCGACGGGTCGAGACGAAGGGTGAGGTGGAGGCGCTCTGGGACGAGCGCGGTGCCGTCCCGATCCTGGTGCGCCGAAACCCGCTCGAGGCGGTCGAGGAACTCGTTCCGCAGGTCCTCGTGGATGCGCGGATGCGCAAGCATGCTACGGTGCAGCCGCACCTGCGCGGGCTCGCTCGACTCACGGTCGGCTTGGGACCCGGGTTCGTGGCTGGTGAGCAGGTCGACGTGGCGATCGAGACGAGTTGGGAGGAGTTGGGCCGGGTACGTTGGGAGGGGTCGAACCGGCCGCTGATGGGTGAGCCGCGGGCGATCGCTGGGGTGCAGCGCGGGCGGTACGTCTACGCGCCGATGAGCGGTCTCTGGCGGACGGAGCGGCAGCTCGGCGAATCGGTCGCGGCCGGGGAGCCGGTGGCGCGTCTGGTCGGGGCGAGGAGCGAGAAGGTGGTCGTCGTGGCGCCGATCGCTGGGCTGATCCGCGGGCTCACCCGGGACGGTGTACCGGTGGAGCAGGGGACGAAGGTGCTCGAGATCGATCCCCGCGGTGTCGGCGGCGAGTGGCGGGGCATCGGCGAGCGGCCGCGTCGGGTCGCGGAAGGAGTGCTCGCGGCTGTCCGGTCGGCGGAAACTTCCCTGAGGAGGAGGTAGCCACTCGAATCCCGCCGATCCTGATCGACAGTTCATGGCGCACGGCGGATGAGGCACCCTGATGCCTCGACGGGCAGATGTTCCGACTGCCGGTCGGGACTGTCCGCGCTCGTGGGCCGGTGCAGGCGCCTCGACTCAGCGGGCTCGGGCGGTGCTCGATCCGTCGGCCCTCGCGGGCCGGCCCATCCTGGCGCAGTGCGCTGGTCACGGCATCCCAGATGGTGAAGATCGGACAGGTGGTCGGCGCGGCGGACGAGGCAGCGCCTCGCCCCTACACAGCTTGGGCGATCCATCCGCGGTGCGCTGAAGACCTGCCACGGTTCGGCGCAATCGCTCCCGTCTCGTCGGGGCCTGACCCGCCGGCCGGCCAGGGCGGGCCTATCCTAGTGCTGTGCGCTGGTCACGGTATCCCGGATGGTGAAGACCGGACAGGTGGTTGTCGCGGATCTTTGCCGCGCTGTCGCGCGGCGGGCGAGGCAGCGCCTCGCCCCTACAGAGGGGACCGCACCCACGGTGAGGCACGTGCGGATCGCGGATGGTCTGGTCGCGCCCCCACCCCGTAGGGGTCAGGCGGTGCCTGACCCGCCGGCCGGCCAGGGCCGGCAGACCGCACCGTGCCCGTCCGCCTGTGTGCCATGGCCCTCATCGCCCGCCCATCCGTGCCGTGCATTCCCCACGCCTGCGGCGCGGTCGGGCGACGCAGCGCGTCGCCCCTCTGCGAGGGCGGTTCATCCCCGGTACCAGCGATTGCGGCGCCGGGGTCACGCGACCGCCCCCGTCTCGTAGGGGTCAGGCGGGGCCTGACCCGCCGGCCGGCCAGGGCCGGTAGGCCATCCCCCGTCGCCGGTCGCCCAACGAGCCCTTTCCATCACCGCCTGCTGGTGCGTACCGCGGGCGAGGCAGCGCCTCGCCTCTACAGGGGTACTGCACCACGTCCTGCGCCTGGAACCGTGTCCCACGACGATGCACACCAACGCAGCGGTGCTGATCGGGCACCCGACGCCCACCGTCGTGTCGGGGTCAGGAGGTGCCTGACCCGCCGGCCGGCCAGGGCCGAGAACAAGAGTCCGTGGCTGACCGGAACAGCGTCATGGCTGGGCGAGCGCACCACGCCGCTGACCGGCGTCGCGATCGCCGCGCGTCCGCAGTGGTGATTCCGTAGCAAGCGGTTCCGCTCGAGAGGCGGGTGCGCCGGGCCGCTCGGTCGCTGTCGGTGCCGGTGGGTGGCCCGGCGACGAAGCAGCGGGCTGCGCGTGCCTGTCTCGAGTGGTCGCCGCTGCTCGTCGTGCCTGCGACCATGACCGTCGCTGGTACGGTGAGAACGAGCGTCCGCGTCTTGTCGGAGAGGGGCGTGGCGGAGTGGGGGACACCAGCGCTGCTGACGAGTCGGACCCTGTCGCCTGCGCACCGGGGGATCGCTCGGCCTTCGAACGACTTGCGCGGCAGGGGACGATCGCGTTCACTTGCGGCAGGATCAGTCGGGACGAACATCATCGTTCGCTACCGTCACTGTGGAGCGTGGGCTCGATGCAGGCCATCGGACAGCAGGAACGTCTTCTGACAGCCGAGGACCTCGAGGGGCTGCCCGAACAGGCCGGGGGTGCGATACGAGCTGCACGAAGGGAAGCTGGTCGAGATGCCGGGCGCTGGGGGAATCCTTGCGGCGATCGTCGTGCGGCTCGTCCTGCTGCTCCACCAGTTCGTCACCAGCCGGCGCATCGGTCTCGTTTTCGGGGACGGTCTCGGCTACATCCTCCGGCGGAATCCGGACACGGTGCGGATTCCGGACGTCTCGGTAGTGCGGTGGGAGCGAGTGCCGGCGACGGGGATCCCGGAAGGGTTCTGGCCGGGGGCGCCGGATCTGGCGGTAGAAATCGTCTCGCCGCACGACCGGGCGGAGGAGGTGCACGAGCGGGTGCGGGACTATCTCGGGGCAGGGGTGCGGCTGGTCTGGGTGCTGTGGCCGAAGAGCCGGACGGTGACGGTGTACTGGCCGGACGGGACGGCGCGCGAGCTCGGGCCGGACGAGAAAGTCAGCGGCGGTGACGTGCTCCCCGGCTTCGACATGACGGTCAGCGAGCTCTTCGCGGTCTCCCCAGAAGAGGCGTCCGGGGGATGATCGCGCCGAGGCAGGAGTACTTCTCGGCAAGAGTCGGTCACCGGAGCGTCCCCACCGAGCGTGCTCGCGGCGTCGTTCGCTCTCTGCGTCAGATCGCGGATGTCTCTTGCCTGCCGATCGGCACGAGGAGGAGCGGAATGGTGACCCGCTGGAGGAGGCGGGCGGCCACGCTCCCAGCCAGCCAACCGGGGAGTCCAGCTCGACCGTGTGTCGCCATGACCACGAGGTCGACCTCGGTCGCGAGCGCAGCGAGTTCTGCGATCACATCGCCTTGCCGGACGACCACCGTGACCGGGAGGCCAGCTGGTGCAGTGGCAGCCAGGCGCTGGAGATCCTGCTCGGCGTGCTGGCGCTCGAGTTCGAGGAGCGCAGCAGTAGCCGTTGGGAGAAAAACGGCAGGAGCACTCTCGCTGAGGCTGAGATGCTCGAGCGTCGGCACAATGCGAGCCAGGGTCACCGGTGCGGCCAGGCATTCGGCCAGCTGCCAGGCGAACGGAAAGACATGCTCGCTCGCTGGCGAACCGTCGAGCGGGACGAGGAGATGCTGGGGGCTCTCGGGGAGGAGCGAGACGGAACGCTCCGTCGCACGCAGGACGAGAGTGGGACGCTCGGCCTGTTGGAGGACCTGCTGGGCGATTCGCCCGAAGAGCAAGCCGCGCAGGCCGCCGCGTCCATGCGTCGTGAGCGCGATGAGGTCAGCGTCCAAGGCTCGGGCCTGACCAGCGATCGCAGTGGCGACAGCGGCGTGGTCGGCAGAGATCACCGTGATGCGGCAGGGAACACGCTGGTCGGCCAGTTCCCGGCTGATCCGGTCCAGATATCGGGTGGCGGCTTCGGCCGTCGCGAGGTGCGGCTGACCGTGGATCCGTTCGGGTGGGGACGGTTCGAGGACGTGAAGGAGAATCAGTTCGCGGCCGCACGCACGGACGAGTCCAGCTGCGACGGGGAGGATCTGCTCGGCGAGCGGTGAGCCGTCGAGGGGAACGAGGATGCGCGCCAGCGGGATCTCGCTCATGCGCCACTTCCCGTGAATGTCGTCCAGAGCAGCCAGAGGTTGAGCCCGATGATGAGGAGAGCGAGGATGCTCGCCATCAGCGTCGTCGGTCGCCGGTTCACCAGTGCGCCCATGAGTGTCCGATCAGCGGTGAAGAGAATGAGTGGGAGGAGCGCGAACGGGATGCCGAAGCTCAAGACGACCTGGCTGATCACGAGCGTGCGTGTGGGGTCGAGGCCGAGCGCGATGACGATGAGGGCCGGGAGCATGGTGATTCCCCGGCGGAGCCAGACGGGGATCGTTCGATGAAGGAAGCCTTGCATCACCACTTGACCGGCCATCGTGCCGACCGTGGAGGAGGAAAGGCCCGACGCGAGCAGTGAGAGCGCGAACGCAGTGCTGGCCAGTGGTCCGAGCAATGGCTGCAGCGTGCGGTGGGCCTCCTCGATCGTCCCGATGTCGGAGAGTCCGCGAGCGTGAAAGGTCGAGGCTGCCATGATGAGCATGGCAGCATTGACGAGTCCGGCGATGCCCATGGCGAGCACGACGTCGAGCACTTCGAAGCGGAAGATGCGCTGCGCTTCGGCCGGCGTGCGCGGCACGATCCGGTGCTGGGTGAGTGCCGAGTGCAAGTAGATGACATGCGGCATGACGGTCGCTCCGAGAATCCCGGTGGCGAGGAGCACGCTTTCCGGGCCAGCGAACGCTGGGATGAGCGCATGGCGGGTAATGGCGCTCCAGTCCGGCCGCTCGAGGACAGTTTCCACGACATAGCAGGCGGCGATGACACCGACGAGACTCGTGATCACCGCCTCGATCGGCCGGTGTCCGTAGCGCTCCAGCGCGAGGATGGCGAACGTCGTGAATCCCGTCAAGATGCCACCGATCAGCAGCGGGAAGTGGAAAAGGAGAGCGAAACCGAGCGCGGCACCGAGGAACTCGGCGAGATCGGTCGCCATGGCGACCAGTTCGGCAACGATCCACATGAGCCAGACCACGGGACGGGGGAAGCGCTCCCGGCAGAGCTCGGCGAGGTTGTGGCCAGTGGCGATACCCAGCTTGGCGGAAAGGGACTGGATCAGCATCGCAGCGAGGTTGGCTGCGAGGATGACCCAGAGGAGGGTATAGCCGAACCGAGCGCCGCTTTCGATATTGGTCGCGTAGTTGCCGGGATCGATGTACGCCACACTGGCAACGAAAGCTGGACCGAGATAGGGGAGAGCGCTCGCGAGTCCACGCACGCGAAGCTGCCTGGATCGGCGGGCGATCGGGGCGGTGGACGATGGTTGGCTGGGCGGCTCGTTCACCCAATACCCCTTCCGATTTTAGCCAGTGCTAATGATACGACGCTCGTTTTCGCCGCGCCGAGTGTGCTCCTTCGCTCTTCGGTTCTGCTCGATGTTCGGGCCGCGCGCTCCGGGTGCGCGGCGAGGGTGATGGCGAGGGAGCTGCTGCCTGGACGTCGTCGAGCGATCGCTCTCCTGAGGCGCCGCGGGCAGTCCTGGCTCGCGCCGAACACCGGTGGATCACGCGGGAGCCACGTGTGGCTGGTCCCCAACATCCGCGCCGAGACCGGGCCGTCGCCCGAGCTCTTTGCCGACGACCGCGGGGTGTCGTGCTCCCGTTCGGGGCGATCGGGCGCAGCGTGGCTCGCCAGAAGAGCGGTCAGGCGGAGGCGCGCCGCGGCGCTGGTGCTCGGGACCAGCGACGGTCGGGATCGTGTTCCTCATCTGGATGGACTGTCGCTACGGTCGGAGCGCGAGTTCGCTCGCGGGTCTACAGCGGGTCTTCCGCGGAGATCGCATCGAGGAGAGGCTTCTGGCGGGACGATCGGTGGTACGCTCCGGATACTGGTCGTGCTGACGAGCCGGCAGCGGGGACAGGATGGCGATCCGAGCAGGCGACTGGTTCGCGCAAGCAGCCCACGACCTCGAACTCGCCGAGTTGGCGGCGAAGCACGGTCGGCATGAATGGGCCTGCTTTGCCGCCTAGCAGGCAGCCGAAAAGGCGCTCGCGGCGCTCCATCGGCAGCTCGGACAGGCTGTCTGGGGACACGCCGTGACGCGACTGCTGCAAGAGCTTCCACTCACCGTTCCGGAGGAGTTGCGCGACGCGGCTCGGCGGCTGGATGCCTATTCCATCGCGCCACGGTACCCGGATGCCTTTCCGGAGGGACCACCAGCACGCTCCTTCGGCCCGCAGC
This sequence comes from Thermomicrobium sp., assembly GCF_053493975.1. Classification (NCBI taxonomy): domain Bacteria; kingdom Pseudomonadati; phylum Thermomicrobiota; class Thermomicrobia; order Thermomicrobiales; family Thermomicrobiaceae; genus Thermomicrobium; species Thermomicrobium sp. The sequence goes on along the minus strand of NZ_JBRBZA010000060.1, from coordinate 20,126 downwards.
AGAGCGAGGAGGCGATCCGTCATGCCCGTGCGATCCTCGACTTCGTCCGTGCTGCGATGGCCTGACCGCGCGGCGGTGCTCGCGGCGGTCGAGCTGTGGGCGCGGGAACCGGAGTTGCCAGGGTTGGTCGCTGTCGGTGTTTTCGGCTCCTAAGCGTGTGGGGATTGGGGAGTCGGCAGCGACGTCGATCTCATCGTCGAGCGGTCGGCACGGCTCCCGATCGAGCGGCCGCTCGATCTGCCACTGGAGAAACTGCCGGTGCCAGCGGAAGCGATCGTCTACACGCGGGAAGAATGGGCACGTTTGCCGGAGACCAGTCCGCACTTCGCAGCAGTCTCGGCGTGCGAGGCAGTGTGGGTCTTTGGGCGGCCAGACCGGCTGGCAGGAAGCGGCCCGGAGGAAGCGTTGCCCCCTCCGGGCCGCGCTGATCAACGGGCCGACGAGTGTGCCTGATCGAGCCTAGGTCCGTCCGCGCAGTGACAGGACGACGCAGTCCGAGCGCGATGAAGCTCGCTTCCTACGTGAGCCATGGACGGGAGGGCGAGTACCGCGTCACTGGACTCGGCGGTCGGCTCTTGGAGGCAGCAGAGGTGGATCGGGACTGCCGGTTGGCAGTGCTCGGCAGCGACCGGGTGCGATCGAAGCAGCGCGAGTGCGGGGTGTGCTACAACCAGAACGGCAAGCGAGACGGACGGTGGAGGAGCGACTGTGACATCGACCGTCGTTTCCCGACGCAAGAGCCAGTGGAGCGTGTGGCTAGCCCCTCTCGTGAGCGCAGCGGTGTTGGCTGTTCTCTTCGTGGTAGCGACGCTCGTGCGGCGGAGCGCGTTCGCCGATGAAGCCCGTCCGGTGATGATCGCTCTCTCCAGTGCGGCGGCGGCGATCATCACGGTGCAGGGGGCGCGGACCGCTGCGGCGCGCCGGGGATGGCCAGGGATCATCGCCGGTGGAGCGATGATCGCGATGGGGCTCTACACGCTCGCGCACGTGCTCCGCTGAACACCAGGCGCGACCGCTCGGCTCACTCCAGTTTGCCCCATACGCTGACGCGTTCGATCCGAAGCGCGACCACCGGCTGCGTTTCCAGTCGCATCGTGCGGTACTGCGGATAGCGCTGGCGCAGGAGCTCGACCGCGCGCGTCTGCTCCGGTGATCCCGGTGCGAGGAGTTCGGCGCGCCCGCGCAGGAGTACCCAGCCGAGCTGCGTCCAATCCTCGTCGTACCGGTCGACGACCAGAGCGGCGCGACCGGTTTCCTCGATGTTGCGGACCCGCCGGAGCGTGCGACTCGGTTGCTTCGGCTTCTCGTCGATCGGCGTGTAGATCGTGTCGTCCGCTACGGCATAGCAGATCGGGACGACGTGCGGTTCGCCGCCGCGACTCACTGTTGCCAGATGCCCGACCCGCTGCTGCTCGAGGAAGGCACGCACGAGAGGAGGCAAGATGAGTGCCATGACCGGATCCCTCGTGTCGGATTTAGAGTCTGACAATCGCTCGCTCCACCGACTTCAGAAGCTACGTCGCTGAGCGCGTCGTCCCCCGTTGGACCGCGCGACACGTTCGCCTGTGGGCAATGCTAGCGGAAGAGAATCCGAGCGGTCGCGAGGGTGCGTGCCACGCCCATCCGACCGGGGCCGGAGCAAGGCTCGCGTCTCGTGTGGTTCCGCTCGTCTTCGGTCGGTCGCTCGAGAGCGCTTGGTTCATTGCCGGTTCCAGGCGTTGTGTCATGCCCGGTCTCGGGAAGGCGCGCTCGTGCACAGTCGAGGGATCCATCGACTCGATGCCGGCACGGCGATCGCCCATTGACGAGGAAGCTTCGTCATGTCACGTTCGAAGAGAGAGCTTCGAGCGAAAGGAGCGCGACGATGGAGCGGGTGGTCATCTATCCGGAGGAAATGCTGGAAGGTGCACCGATGCAGCAACGAGATCGCTCGGTGCGTGACCTCAAGCTCATCTACCCGGAAACGGGTTTCCGAGCGATGACGCTGTGTCTGGGTGTGGTGGAGATCGAACCCGGACACCACAGTCCCCTGCATCGGCACAACTGCGAAGAGGTCTACTACGTCGTCCAAGGGACGGGCGAGTTGGAATCGGATGGGGTGCGCTACCCGCTGCGGCCAGGCTGCGCGGCTCTGAACCGCCCGAACGTCATGCATCGGGTATTCAATACGGGCAGCGAAACGCTCCGCCTCGTCGTGGTGGCCGGAATCATGCTGGTTCCCTTGTTGCCGCAGTGGCCGACCCCCTCGCCGTACGAGGTCTTCGAGGGCGATACGGCTGGGACCGACTAGCCGCGAGTCGCGGTGCCCAACGGTGCTCGCCAGGTGGAGGTTCGGCACTTCCCCTCCAGCCTTCGCTCGACCGTCCTGCCGATGAGCGGGCGGTGAGGCAGCGCGAGGCATCGCTACCGGTGGAAGGCGGTCCCTGCCTGTCCAGCGCAGGCGATCTGGTACCGGTTGTCTCGCGCCGCGCTGACGGTCGTTCGCGGTGCCTGCAGCCCGGATTCGGGAGGACGTCACGGTCGACCGATGCATCGGTCGAGCTGTTCCTCTCTGTCGCATAAACGGCTCCGGCGGGGAGCAGCACGGCTCGCTGCGCGGCGTGCGCGGTCGCCGGTCGATCGGACCGGACGACGCTTCACCGCTTGACGGTTCGCGACCGTTCGGCTAGACTCCCCAGCGGCACCCAGCGGTGGTCACTGGACCGCTCGGGGAGAGGACGGATGGTGGCGACGCGACCGTGCACGAGAGCGAGTCGAGCGATCCGCTGGCGCGGTACCTGCGCTTGCCAGCGCGGTCGTTGCCGCGTCGTTCCACCCTGCCCTACGATGATCGGGGTCTATTCCTACTGGCCCCGGATCTGCGACTGTCGCTCCTGAACGTTTTCCCATCACTGGTCAAAGGGTCTGAGCACGCGAGCCAGCGCGGCGCAGTCTGGTCACCTGCAGAGTGACCAGTAGAGAACTGCGTCCCATCGGCTGAGCGAGTGTGTACTGTGTCGTGCCTGTTGGAGCCAACGGGAGGGTGTTCTCATGCCGTTGTTTCTCGCGGAATACCGCATCGACGTGACCGATCGAGCGCAGCTGGAGCCGCTCTTTGCGGCGATCGATCGAACGACCCGGAAGGCAGGAGGCGAGGTTATCGAGTTTCAGGTGGGCCAGGATCTGGCTGTGCTCTACGCGGTCTTGGAGCACGCTGCTGGCGAGGTTCTCCGTCGCGAGCTCGAGCGCGCTGGCGTGGCCCCGCAGGATTTCGCGCCGGTCCGCTTGGTCGGCCAGAGTGTGGACGAGGTCAAGGCCCAGCGTGGTGCGGCCAATTACCTGGTCGAGTGGGACTTGCCGGCCGGTCTCACGATGGAGGCGTACCTCCAACGCAAGGCTGAGAAGTCGCCGCTCTACGCCCAGGTGCCGGAGGTGCGTTTCCTCCGCACCTATGTCCGCGAGGACATGGCGAAGTGCGTCTGCCTCTATGCGGCACCGGACGAAGGTGCGGTGCGCCGGGCGCGCCAAGTCGTCAGCGCCCCGGTCGATCGTTTGACGCGCGTCTGCTCGTGAGGAGGCGGCGATGGCCGAGACGCTCGCGGCGACGCTGATCGATAGGGCAATCCAGGAGCGACTCGGCGCGTCGTTGGAAGAACGCGCGCCCCAAGTCGACGCGGGTGAGCTCACTGCCCAGTCGACGGTGCGTGTGCTGGTGACGGAAGGACTGCTCCCGACGGTGGAGTGGGAGAGCCCCCGCGTTCCCGCGCCGTTCGATCTCTGGCGGGCCGGGGAGCTGGTGGCGACCGTGGCCTGGTTCGATCTGGCCAGCGCTTTTTCGCTCTGGTGCCACCTGATGACCATGCTGTACCTCGCCTGGGCAGAGCCTGGTTCCGTCCTCCGCGTACGGTGGCTGGGCGAATTGACCCGAGCCGAGCGCGACGGAAGCACAGCGCTGGCGACGGCGCTCGGACACGTCCAGACCGGACGTCCCTTGCCGGTGCAGGCGAGTAGGCAGGCGAGTGGTGGGTTCGTCTTGAACGGTTTCGTTCCCTGGGCTTCCAACCTGACGGCGCGCTATCTGGTGGTGACACCCGTGCAAGCGGGCACGGAGACGCTGGTGCTCGCGGTACCGAGCGAGACACCAGGGGTGATCGTCGAGCCGTACCCGCGGCTGCTCGCCCTCCAGGCGACCGCCAGCACGACGCTGCGCTTTCAAAACGCGCTGGTCACCAGTGAGTTCGTGCTGGCGCGCGATGCCTCGGCCTTTCTGCGCGCCGTGCAACCAGCCTTTCTGGCGCTGCAAGCGAGCTTCTGCTGGGGATTGGCGGCCCGGGCGCTCGCCGAAGCACGCGGACACCTCCGCGGAGTCAACGTGGTGTTCGAACCGGAAATCGGCGAGGCCGAAGCGGAGCTTACCGCGACAGCCAGGGCACTGCGGAGCCTCCTGGCACAGGCGCTCGGGTCGGCGGATCAGGAACTCCGCTGCCGAGCGTTGCAGCTCCGGTTGACCACGATGCGCCTGGCTTGTCGAGCAGTGGCGCTCGAAGCGAAGACCAAAGGCGGGCAGGCCTATCGGGCGGAGAGCGGGACAGCGCGGCGGCTCCGCGAGTCGCTGTTTCTCCCGATCCAGACACCGACGGAAGGACAACTCCTGTGGGAACTGCAGCGATCGAACTGGTCGACGTAACGAAGACCTATGGACACGGACGCCGAGCCCGCGCGGTGCTCGCCGGCGTGTCCGGCACGGTCCCGCTCGGAGCGGTCACCGTGCTGCTCGGACCGAGCGGGGCGGGGAAATCGACGCTGCTGCGTCTGCTGGCGGGCCTCGAAGCACCGTCCACTGGCATCGTGCGCTATGGAGCGGGCATCGAGCCGCACCGCGATGTGCGACTGGTCTTTCAAGAGCCGAACCTGTTGCCCTGGTTGACGGTCGCCGAGAACGTGACGCTGGGGCTCCGCTTTGCGCTCAACCGCGGACGAGCGAGCCCTGGCCTCGTGGCCGAGTTGCTCGACCGCTTGGGGTTGAGCGAATTGGCCGAGGCGTATCCGGAGACGCTTTCCGGTGGGCAGGCCCAGCGTGTCAATCTGGCGCGCGCACTGGCTACCCGGCCCCGCCTCGTGCTGCTGGATGAGCCGTTCGCGGCACTGGATCCCTTGACGCGACGCGAATCGCAGCGCTGGTTGCGTGAACTCGTCTCCGAGCTCGGACTCACCGCCGTGCTGGTGACCCACGACCTGGAGGAGGCATTGGCGGTGGGAGACCAGCTCATCCTGCTCGGTGGCCGGCCGGCGAGCGTCGTCGGCAGGTGGCAGGTAGCCGAGCATGCGCCCGGTGAACTCCGGCGTGCCCTGCTGAACGGGTACGGGATGGTGCAGGGTTCGGCAGCATCGGTCGAGCCGTTCGCGGTCGGGAGGTTTCGGTGAAGCGAGGAATGACACGACGGACTCTCTTGCTTCGAGCGGCGACCATGATGTCGCTCACTCCGCTCCTCGCTGCGTGCGGTGGTGCTGAAGAGCGTGGAATTCCGGCAACGAGGAGCGCCGCTGGGGGGAGCCCGACGGTCGTGGTACCCAGCCGGCGGACGCCCACGGCAACCGCGAGCGGGCAACTCCGCATCGGTTACCTGCCCATCACCGATGCGGCCCCGTTGCTCCTCGCGCATGCCAAAGGGTTCTATCGAGAAGAAGGTCTCTCTGTCGACCAACCGACCATGTTCCGGAGCTGGGCACAGGTTGCCGAGGCGTTCCAGGCGCGGCAGGTGGACGTGGTTCACCTCTTGATGCCACTGGCCATCTGGATGCGTTTTGGGCAGCGGGTGCCCGTCAAACTGGTGGCCTGGGATCACGTGAACGGCTCGGCACTCACCGTGGCGGAGCGGATCGAGCGCCTGGAAGATCTTGCCGGCGCGACCGTCGCGGTCCCTTTCTGGTACTCGATCCACAACGTGCTGCTCCAACGTCTGCTGGAGCGAGCGGGGCTGCGCCCGATTCTGGAAGGCCAGCCCTCGGCCAGCGAGCGGACGGTGAAACTCGTGGTGATGGCACCGGCGGACATGGCCCCGGCACTGGCGAACGGCTCGATCGCTGGGTACATCGTCGCTGAGCCGTTCAATGCGCTCGCGGAAGTCCAAAAAGCCGGGAAAATCCTGCGCTTCAGTGGGGACGTCTGGCTGGATCATGCCTGCTGCGTCGTCATGCTGCACGAGGAGGACAGCGAGTCGCACCCGGACTGGGCTCAGGCGGTGGTGCGGGCGATCGTGCGAGCGCAGCGGTTCGCCCGCGAGAACCGTGCCGAGGCGGCGCAGCTGCTCGCCAAGCGAGGGGATCGCGGGTACCTGCCACAACCGCTGGAAGCGATCGAGCGCGTGCTGCTCGACCATGACCACGACCGGTATGTCCGAGAGGGAGTCATCCGTCATCCGGAGTGGAGCGTTGCACGGATCGATTTCCGTCCGTATCCGTTTCCATCGTATACGGCGGCGCTGATCGAGCATTTGCGACGGACGCGTGTCCAGGGTGATGCCAGCTTCCTCCAGCAGCTCGATCCTCAGCGCGCCCACGAGGAACTCGTCGACGATCGATTCGTCCGGCAGGCGCTCGCCGCGGAAGGTGGGCCAGCTGTCTTCGGGTTACCGGAATCGCTGGAGCGGGAGGAGCGGATCGACCCATGACGGTACGGCACCATGTCCGCGAGACGCTCCTCGGACTCGCCGGTATCGCGCTGCTCGTCCTGTGCTGGTGGGCAGCGACCTCGTTTCTCCCGCCGGCGGAGGCGTTCGCTCGCCGCTTTGCCCCCGAGTTCGCGTGGCGTGCGCTCGGTGAACTCGCGACGAGCGGCCTGCTCTGGCCGCATCTGGTGGCGAGCGCTCAGCGCGTCGGTGCTGGGTTGGCGCTGAGCGCGCTCCTGGGTATCCCGCTCGGTGTGGTCATCGGAAGTGTCCCCTGGATCGCACGGCTCCTCGGTCCGAGCCTGCAGCTCATCCGCATGGTCTCGCCGCTGGCCTGGATGCCGCTCGCGCTGCTCGTTTTCGGTGCGGGGAGTCGTTCGGTCGTGTTCTTGATCGTCATGGCGACGCTCTGGCCGATCGTCTCGAGCACGGCCGATGGCGTCCTGCGGCTGGACCCTCGCTGGTTGCTGGTCGGACGGAGTCTGGGGGCTTCTCGGTGGGAACTGCTCCGCGCCATCGTCTGGCCAGGAATACGACCGCGTGTCCTGGGCGGCTTGCGTCTGGCAGTCGGTGTGGCCTGGATCGTCCTCGTGCCAGCCGAAATGTTGGGTGTCGATTCCGGCCTGGGTTATGCCATCCTGGACGCACGGGACCGGCTCGACTATGGTGAATTGATGGCTGTGCTCGTGGTGATCGGAATGAGCGGTCTCGCCCTGGATGGGCTGGCACGGGTGGTCTTACGCGAGCGGCCTCTCCGGCGCCCACGAGGACGACGCGAGCCGCTCGTGGTCGCGGTTGCCGAGCGGGGAAACTGAGGTCAGCTGGACCGTTCGCGGGGAAGCAGCCCCGCGACGGTCCAGTCATCCAGACAGGGAACGGGCCGGTCAGGAGCCGCGAGCGAGATGAGCGTCCATTGACCGATCGGTGAAACGCAAAGCATGACCGGAGAGCCGGTTGCAGCGTGGGTGAGCAGATCGCTCACGCAGGTCGAGTAGTCGCGTTCGGGACAAAGCTGCTCGGCCTCGTCCCGGAGATCGGTCGTTCTTTCTTGTCTCTCCGGGACACTGATATCTGGAATACGGGCGGTGATGCGCCGTAACAGAAGTGCGGCCAGTGCCTCCGTCCGGTCGAGTGCTGCGCGGCACTGCGCCGGGGAGCGCCGTTCCTATCCCGGCTCGAGTGCCAGGCTGTCCCGTGTGCAGCAGGCTACCAGATCAGCGGCGGTCACGAGTTCGCCCGGAGGGAGCGCCTCGCGACCGCGCAGTGCTGCCACGTCGAGCAGGACGCCCGGAACGACGAGCGGCGGCACTGTCTCGACGCCGAGATGGGTGAAGCCCCGCGGTCCGGCGGCGCTGGTGGCATCGATGTCGCCATGCAAGCGCCCGTGCCATGCCTGGTGACACGGGGCATCGATGTGAGTTCCGGTATGCTCCATGAGGAAGAGCAGGCCAGAGGCGGAGGAACGCGGACCAACCGATGGACCGGCTGGTGGATCGCTGTGCCGGCGATGGAGCGCATAGGAATACCCTGGTCGGTGGGCAGGATAGATCGGCATCTCCGGGGTGCGCGGCTGTTCGAGATCGAAGACCAGCACGTCCTGTCCCGCGAACTGGCCTCGCCCCGGCATCGGCGACCCCCTCACCCCCGACGGTTGGTCCGCTCGAGATACTCCATCGCAGTGCGGTAGCGTTGGCTATCGATCATGCCGCTCTCGAAGTAGTAGGTGAGCATCGTGCGCAAGCGCAAGATCGGCATGACATGGTATCCGTGAGCATGGAGCCGCTCGGCTCCTCCCTGCTCGCGATCGATCAGCACGATGAAGTCGCGCACGGTGAGCCCAGCGTCTTCCAGGATGCGAGCGGTGCGGAGCAAGCTGGTGCCGCCGGTCATCAGGTCGTCGATCACCAGCACTGTTTGCCCGGGGACGATGCGACCTTCCAACGCGGGTTCCTGGGCGTCGGGGCGCACGTAGATGAGCGGGGTATCGCTGACCAGGGCGTAGGCGGTGGCCAGGTGAAGACCGCCCATGGGGACGCCAGCGACGGCTGCGAACGAGGCCAGACGTGGTCGTCGCCGGGCCTGGTCAGCTTGAATTTCGTGGTGAATCAGATGGGCGATCCGCCGCAGGAGCGCCGGTTCGCTGATCAAGACGCGCGGGTTGATGTAGATCGGAGAACGACCAGCTGTGGGACCGAGATCGAACTCGCCGAACAGGACGCCGCCGAGTTCGAACAAGGCGCGCGCGATGTCGAGATTGGTTTCAGTACCGAAGAGCACGTCTCTCCCACCTCCGCCGAGATCTCGTCTCAGTTCCACCGGCCGCGTCGACCTGCGTCGAATCGACATGATCGGCTCGGTGCCGTGTGCTCGTCGTCCGACTGGTCGTGGGGACGAAGCCACGCTCTCCGCCCGGCGGACCTGACACGTCTCTCGTAGTATAGCGAGAAAGGCGACAGACGTGGACTACTTTGCGGCACTCCGCTTCCTGCGCGATCGCGCTGGCTATGACCGTGGATTCGTGGCCAATCCATTCGCTGACGAGGGGATCGGCTTGGCACGGACGGCGTGGCTCTGCTCGGCGCTGGGCGATCCCCAGCGACGGTACCGGAGCGTGCATATCGCGGGGACGAAAGGCAAGGGCTCGACTGCCGTCCTGCTCGCGTCGATGGTGCAGGCCGCAGGGTATCGGGTGGGGCTGTACACTTCCCCCCACCTCCACACCTTGCGCGAGCGGATCCAGATCGATGGTCGACCGATCGCACCGGAGACGTTCGGCGCGCTGATGGCCGAGTTGGCGGAGGCCGATGCAGCCTTGCAGCGTGTGCATCCGGACTGGGGGGCAGCGACCGCGTTCGAGTTGGTGACCGTGCTCGCCTTCGCGGCTTTCGCCCGCAGGTCGGTCGATCTGGCCGTCATCGAGGTCGGCCTCGGTGGGCGCCTGGATGCCACCAACGTGATTCTGCCCGACGTGGCACTGATCACCCGGATCGGCTACGACCACATGGCGATCCTGGGCTCGACGCTCGCGGCGATCGCCGGCGAAAAGGCGGGCGTCATCAAGGCGGGGCGTCCGGTCGTTTCGGCGCCGCAAGAGCCGGAAGCCGCGCGGGTCATCGAAGCGGTGGCGCAGGAGCGGGGAGCGCCACTCTGGCTGGGCGGACGAGACTGGCAGGTCGCGGGCCCGTGGTACCGCTTCACGTTTCGTGCTCCGGATCGGGAACTGGCTGACCTCGCGCTCGCGCTCCGCGGTGCTCACCAGGTGGAAAACGCTGGCGTGGCGCTCGCGAGTCTGCCCTGGCTGGCTCGCGTCGGGGTGGTCGTCCCGGAGTCGGCGATCCGCCAAGGCCTGGCGACCGCGGTCTGGCCCGGCCGACTCGAACTCCTGCGCGACAGCCCGGCGGTGGTCGCGGATGGAGCGCACAACCGCGAGTCGGCTCAGCGTCTGGCCGAGGCCGTGCGCGAGAACTTCCGCTGGCGACGGCTCTGGCTCGTCCTGGGGATCATGCGGGACAAGGAGATCGAGCGGATCGTAGCGGCACTCGCACCGCTGGCTGATGCGTTGTTCGCAGTCGAGGGGTTCGCACCGCGCGCAGCAGCGGCTGAACGTCTGCTGGCAGCGTGGGCAGCGAGCGCGATGGGGAAGCCGGTTGCCAGCTACCGCTCCGTCGAGGACGCGCTCCGGGCAGCACTGGAGCAGGCTGACCCCGCGGATCTCGTCCTCGTCACCGGCTCGCTCAGCATGGTGGCTGCAGCGCGCGAGGCGCTCGGGATGGCCGCGAGCGACCCGCGCGAGCGCGAGCTGCTCTTGGGCTGAACGAGGCGAGCCGAGGGCTCTCGCTCGATGGGAAAGTACCTCAGGGTCGCAGATACGACCGGGATCACGGCGCGATGCCGGGGGCGGTCATCTGGTAGGCTGAGGGCCGTCAGCCTCTCGCGGTGCGAGGACGGCGGAGCCGCCTGCCCAGGAGAAAACACCGGAAGGGCCTGCATCGACGGACGGCTAGCGGCCGTGGTGGCCCACTCGGCGGATCGTGGCGGTGACGCTCGTCGCTGACATGCTGGCGGCTGGTGGCCGGGGCAGCTCGATCCCTCGTCCGACCCGGATCGGCCGCGAACGAGACGTCTCGCGAACTTTTCGCGACACCAGCTCCACGCCTGTCAGCACTCGTCAGGCGTGTGGCGCGACCGCGCATGCCGACGACGATCCGCTCGGCGGTGCCGATAGCACCATCGGCCGCCTGTCCGGCGTGACACGGCAGCCAGCCGGTTACCGGGCTGCTCGTCGGGCTCGCTCCGACACCGGAGCGAGCCGAGGCAGGAGCCCTGCCGCTGGCGAATGCCGTGATTCGGTCGCCGCTCGATCCGGTCGGCCAGCGGGCGGGCAGGTGGTCGATTCCACGCGCGATGTCAGGTAGCGGATGGGATCGCATCGAGACCGCCACTGCAGCCGGTGAAGCGAGCGGTTCGCGTGGTCCATCCCTGCCGCTCGCCACCGTCGAGCCCAACGGTGCCGTGCGCATCTTTCGCTTCGCTGCAAGCGACGTCGCCGGGTGCGTCCGGGCGGCCGATCTGCTCGAGGGTATCGTGATCGATCGGCCAGCGCCGATCGCCGACGACACGTTTTCGGGCCCGAACGTCAGCGCCTCTCTTTCGTGCCCGGACTCCAGTGGATGGACGGTTCCCGGGTACTGGCCTCTCGGCGCACGCGACACGACGACCACGACCTGGCGCGGTCTCCGCAAGGAGCGCGTCCGCCGTGTGCTCCGGGGGCGCGCGCCGTCTCGCTGCGTTGCGCCGAGCACCGCACTGACGCGAGGTGCCCGGGGATGCGATGCGCACTGAGCTCGCGCCCCAGCAGGCGCTCGGTTCGGCTCGACTGGCTCAGCCGCGCGAGGCGTGTCGCCTCACCGCAGCCTCCCTCGCCGGTATGGTCCGAGATGCCCCGCTGCCGAGCAGGGCGGCGGTCCTGCGCGGAGTCAGGCCCGCGATCGACGCAGGGGTCGCCCGTCACTTCGGCCCGCCGCGAAGGCGCAGCGTGCGGTAGGCTTGAGCTACCGGACCGCTGCTGGAGAGGTGCCGGCTGGCTGTGTCCGGGAGAAAGGATCGGTTCCGTGCGACGTCGCGATTTCGCGATTTGGCTGGCTCTCGGCTCGCTCGCCGCAGCATGCCGCAGCGAGGCGACACCGACACCGCTCCGCGGCGCGATGCCGACCGCGTCACCGACCCAGGCGAGTACACCAGGAGCGATGGCGACACCCACCGCGACACCACCGCCCGCGGCACCGGAGCCGACCCCGACAGCACAGCGGACACTCACGGTGGCGCTGTACTTCCTGCGCCAGGAGCAATTGGCGGTGGCGCGGCGTGCGGTCGGCGAAACGCCGCGGATCGGAACGGCTGCCCTGCAGGCGCTGCTCGCTGGTCCGACTGACCAAGAGACCGCTTTGGGTCTGAGTACGGAGATTCCACCGGGCACGCGACTGAACGACCTGGCGATCGCCGATGGGATCGCTACGGTCGATCTCTCGGCCGATTTCGCGGCTGGCGGCGGAGCGTTGTCGATGCGGGCACGCGTCGCGCAGGTCGTCTTCACGCTGACTCAGTTCTCATCGGTGCGGGCGGTGCGTTTCCGACTCGATGGGCAGCCGGTAAGCGCGATCGGTGGCGAAGGAGTGGTCGTCGAGCCGCCACCGGGTCGGGCTGACTTCGAGGATCTCCTGCCGATCATCTTCGTGGAGACGCCGGGGCCAGGCGAGACGGTCACCAGCCCGCTCCGCGTCGCGGGATCAGCCAACACCTTCGAGGCGACGTTCATGGTGCGGCTCAGCACGGCCGAAGGAGCGACTCTCTACGAGGAACCAGCGATGGCGACCTCCGGGAGCGGGACACGCGGAACATTCGATCTGACCATTCCCTTCGCGGTGTCGCAGCCGGTGGATGGGCTCTTGCGGCTCTGGGAGTACTCGGCCAAGGATGGCTCGGAAGTCAACATCGTCGAGATTCCGTTGCGGCTGGCGCCATGAGTGGGGAGGAGCGACCAGGGATGGAGGTTCGTGAGCGGGTGGAAGTGCTCGGTGACCTGTGGCTTTGGGTCGCCGAGGCCGGCCCGAGCGACGCACCGCCGCTCCTGTTGGTGCACGGCTTGTACGACCGGTGGGAAACGTGGGAACCGGTCGTGCCGGCGCTCGCCGAGCGCTTCCGGGTCATCGCGTTCGACTTGCGGGGGCACGGGCGGAGTTCGCAACCGGCGGGTGGGTACACGCTGCGCGATTATGCCGACGATGCCGTCCGGCTGCTCGCGCGGCTGCGGCCGAGCCGACCGGTGGTCGCGATCGGCTTCTCGCTGGGGGCGCTCGTGGCGATCGTGCTGGCTGCCGAGCACCCGGAGCTGGTCCGTGCCCTGGTGCTGGTCGACCCACCGCTCGTCGAGCCGGACGAGGGGACGCGACTGTGGCTACGGGCGCTCCTCGAGGCCAAGCGGGCCGGGATCGAGGCGGCCTACGAGCTGGCACGCCAGCTCGATCCGGACGGGACGCCAGAAGAGTGGCAGCGGAGCGCGCTTTGGCTCTGCAGTACGGCCGATGGACCGATCCTGGCGCTCCTCGACGAGGGGCGGCGACCGGATCCGTGGGAACTCCTGCCGCGGCTGAGCCAACCGGTGCTCGTTCTCCAGGCCGATCCGGTGTTCGGTGGGGTATTGGACGACGAGACGGCTCAGCGGGCACTCGCCCAGTTGCGCCAAGGTGAACTCGTCGCGCTGCCAGGCTGTGGGCACGCGATCCACCGGACCTGTCCGGACGATTTCGTGGAGGTGGTGCACGAGTTCGTGGCCCGGCTCGATCGTCCCGTGTCGGGAGAGCATATCGGACTCGAGCACCCGGCGAGCTGATCGGCGTCGCCACGCTGGGTCGGCCACGCCCCTGCGAGCGAGCCAGCCCGCGGCGGCACAGGAGCGGACCGCGCCTTCCCCGCTGACGCGGTTCGGGGAACGCGGAAAACGCGTCGAGACAGTCGTCGCAGGAGCAGCGGTGCATCGTGTTGTCCACCGGGGCACGACTTCTCGCCACGCAGCCGAGCCGAGCTGGTGGTCTCTCGCCGCGCGTCAGCGGGCGAGCACGCTCGCCGCGTTGCGCCGGACGCTGGCTGCGCGGCGGCGTGCTCCTCGTCGCGCTCGCACTTTTGGTGGCGGGCAGCGGGTGCCGTCGCGCCGAAGCATCGTCGGCGGTCGTCTATCTCTTCGAGCCGGGGCAGCTGGTCGCGCTCGATCCGCGCGACGGGCGTGCGGTCTGGCGGGCAGCGGTGCCACTCGATTTTGCGTGTGCCGTGTCTCCCTCACCGGACGGCCGGTGGGTCGCTCTGGTTTCCGAGCGCCTCGTGCTCGTGCCGACGGTCCAGCCGGAGGAGGTGCTCGTCGTCGATCCGCCACCGGGGTGGTCCTTCACCGGGTGCAACTTGCCCTACGGGACATTCGCGTCGGCGGTATCGGTCCTCAGTTGGCCCGAGAACCGGGTCCTCTTCGCCGTGCTCCGGAAGGGGCTGCCCTATCCGGACGAATGGGCGGTGGCGAGCTATGACGCAGAGGTTCGGTCGTGGCGCTCGTGGACGTTTCGACTGCCAGGGTACTGCTTGCTGCTCCCCTCGCCGGTCGCCTCGTACGCGATCACCTGTGCTGTCCTCCCCGCGGAACTGCGCGAAGGCATCCGGCCTGCTGGTGCAGCTGGTGGCCTCCTGGGGATCGAGCCGGTGGACGGGACGCTGGTGACGCAACTCCCGATTCCGCGCGCGGAACTGGCGGCAGGCAATCTCCGCGGTGACGAACCGGTCGGTGCCGCGGCGGCCGATGACCGCTCGGTCATGCTCCTCCTCCGCAACGGCGTACTCGTCGCGCTCGATCGGGCGGGACGCGTGCAACAGGCCTTGGATGTGGGGCGCGAGGCGGGACACGACAGCCGCGTTTTCGGCCTCGCTCTGCGTCTCGTCGCGGACGACCGCGTCGTGTGGGTCGTCGTCTACGAGGAGGGAATGGTGGATCGTCTCCGTCTGGTGTTGGTCGACCTACGCGCGAGCAGCGTGGTGCGCGTGGTCGACCTGCCAGGCTTCGTGAGCGATGTCGATTTTCTCCCCGACAGGACGGTCGTGCTGAACCGCTTCGTCGCAACGGCGGCGGAGCAGTCGACTGGTGCACCGACACGGACCGTGGTGCGGCGCGATCTCCGCCGCGGCGACGAGCGTGTCCTGGCGACCCTGACGGACTACGGGTACTGCTGCTGGATCGGGCCATTGGCCCCGGACGCGCGAGCAGCGAGCGGACGCTAGCGGTCCGGGAGCTGGCGGAAAAAGCGCTCGAGCGCGGTGAGAAAGGCTGCAGGCTGCTCCAGATGGACGGTATGCCCGGCCTTGGGGACGACCACCAGCTGGCTTCCTGGGATGCGTGCCGTCATCGCTCGCCCGAGTGCGGCATAGCGGGTATCGAGCGCTCCCGCGATCACCAGGACCGGCAAGCGCAGCTCGGATAAGCGGTCCCACACCGGTGGCATGCTGCCGGTGCCGAAGCCGCGCAGGGAGGCAGCCAGCCCGTGCGGGCGCTGCGCCAGCCACTCGGCGCGCAGTGCGGCGCGTCGTTCGGCGCTCAGCCGCTGCCGGCTGGCGAAGAGCGGGAGGCTCTCCCAATAGTCGGCGAACCAGTCCAGGCCCCGCTCTTCGATCGCGGTGGCGAGTTCCTCGTCGGCGCGCTGGCGGGCAGCACGTTCGGCTGGGTCGTCGAGTCCTGGTGAGGCGCTTTCCAGGACGAGCGCCGCGATCCGCGCGGGGTGAGCGAGTGCCAGGTGGAGCGCCAGTCGCCCGCCCATCGAGTAGCCGAGGAGCCTGACCGGTTCGGACACGAGCTCGCCGAAGAGGTGCGCTAGGTCGGCCACCTGCTCGGCAGCCGCGTAGCGGGCCGGTGCGATCGGTGCCTCGGTCCGACCGTGGCCGAGGAGATCGGGTACGATGACGCGCCAGCCGCGCGCGACCAGTTCGGGGACGAGCGGTGCCCAGTGTGCGCTCGAGCCTGCGAACCCGTGGAGGAGGACCAGCGGCGCTCCCTGCCCAGCCGCACAGACGCGGTAGGTGACGCCGCGGACAGCGATCGTCCGCTCCTCCCACGTGCTCATCGCCGAGCTCCCGCGGCCAGCGCGTCCCGCACCGCGGCACGCGCTCGCGTCCAGAGCTGCTGATGGAGCAGGACATTGCGCTGCCGGTCGGTACGCAGCTCGACGACGCTGGTCCGGTCGGCAGTCAATGCCGCGGCCAGAGCAGACCGGACACTCGACCAGTCGGTGGGACGAGCATAGGCCAGCCCGAAGAGAGCCGCAGCGTGCTGGAAATCGAGACCGTGCGGCGTGCCGAACAGGAACTCGAACTGCTCCGGTACCTCGTGAGCCTGGGGGAGGAAGGAGAAGATGCCGCCACCGTCGTTGTTGAGCAGCACGATGGTCGCGCGCAGGCGATGGCGGCCGGCCGCTAAGAGCCCGGTGAGATCATGGTAGAAGGACAGATCGCCGGTCACCAGCACGGTCGGGCCCGTATGGGCCGCGGCGATCCCGAGTGCGGTCGAAGTGACGCCGTCGATCCCGTTGGCCCCGCGGTTCGCGAAGATGTGCACCCGTTGCGGAACGGAGGGGAAAAATGCGTCCAGGTCGCGGACCGGCATGCTGTTCCCGGCGACGAGCGCTGCGCCGTCCGGCAAGAGGTCGGCCAGTTCGCGGAAGACGCGTCCCTCGAAGAGTTCGTCGAGTTCGGCGAGAGCAGCCTCGAGCGCTGCCCGGGCCGCGCGATCGACTGCCCGCCAACGGGCGAGCCAGTCGGTGTCCGGCAGTGGCGCGGCGGCGGCGATGGCTCCGGTCAAGGTGCGGACGACCGGCCGGAGCGCACCGTGAAGGATCCAACCGGCTCGGTGCGTGGGGTCCGGCCAGTTCCCGGCAGCCAACAGAATCTGCTCGGCGTTCTCCCAGGTCTCGAGCGCGAGCTGCAGCGGCTTCGAGGTCGGGATCGCGCCGACCCGCAGGACGAGTTCCGGCTGGAGCGCCGGGAGCGCCTCCGGCTCCCGCAGGACGGCGTCATAGGCATCCAGGACGAGGTCGCGCGGATGCGGGCCAGCCCGGAGCTGCGACAGCGGGTCGGCCAGGATCGGGTAACCGAGCAGGCTGGCCAACGCGACGAGCGCGGGGGCGAGCGTGGGGTCCGGCTGTGGCCCGGCGACCACGATGCCGCGGCGGCGACGAGCCAGCGAGGCTGCGACCTCTGCGAGCTCGCTCTCGTCCAGCTGTGGTGTCCCGCTCAGGACGGCGCCGGCCGGGGCGGTGGGGCTCGGTCCGAAGTGGGGGACGAGCGGCTCGCGGTAGGGCAAGTTCAGGTGGACGGGTCCCGGCGGGAAGGCGCGGGCGAGCGCGACGGCGCGGCGGGCAGCGGACGCCGCAGCGCGCTGGACGAGCACTGTCCCCTCAGGCGGCGGGAGTTCGGCGAACCACTTGACGTGTGTCCCGTAGAGCCGGAGCTGGTCGATCGTCTGCGGCGCCCCGGCGTCGCGCAGCTCGGGCGGTCGGTCGGCGGTCAGTACGATCAGCGGGACCTGGGCCAAGTTCGCCTCGACGACGGCGGGGAGCAGGTTGGCGGCGGCCGTCCCGGAGGTGGTCACGACCGCGACCGGCTCGTCGAGCGCTCGGGCGAGTCCTAGAGCGAAGAAGCCGGCCGCGCGCTCGTCCAGGTGGTCCCAAAGGCGGATGCGCGGTTCGCGCGCCAGCCCGAGGACGAGCGGCGTGGAACGCGACCCGGGGGCGAAGCAGGCGTGCCGGAGGCCGGCATCGGCCAGCGCGCTGACGAAGGCGGTGACGGTGGCACCGAGCGCCGTCCGGTGCTCCATCGCTCAGCCTCCCGCCAGCGCCTCGAGCATCGGGCGGAACTTCGCCTCGGCTTCCGCCCATTCCGCCGCGGGATCGGAATCAGCGACGATGCCGCACCCGGCGTAGAGTCGTGCTTGCCGGCCGCGCACCAGGCCGGAGCGCAGGCCGACGACGAGTTCGCCGTCACCGCTCGCCTCGACCCAGCCGAGCGCACCGGCGTACCAGCCGCGGGGGACCGGCTCGTGTTGGCGGATGAAGGCGAGTGCGGCCGGGCGCGGTGTCCCGCCGACGGCTGGCGTCGGGTGGAGGCGTGCGACCACGTCGAGCACGCTGGCCCCTTCGTGAAGCACGCCGTCGATCGGCGTCGCCAGGTGATGCACGTTGGCCATAGAGACGATCGCCGGTTCCTCGGGGACCCGCAGGCTGGTGCAGAGCGGGGCGAGTGCCGCGCGGATCGCCTCGACGACCAGCGCGTGCTCGTGCCGGTCCTTGTCGCTCCGGCGCAGCTCCTCGGCCGTGCAGCGGTCCTGCTCCGGCGAGTTCCCCCGGGGGCGCGAACCGGCTAAGGCGACCGTGGCGACGGTGCCGTGGGCGACCCGAGCGAGTCGCTCCGGGCTCGCTCCCAAGAAAACCGTCTCGCCGATCCCGATGGCGAACACGGTACAGCTGGGATAGCGGGCAGCCAGCGTGCGCAGGGCCTGCTCGAGCGGGAAGGGATCGGCTGCCGCCAGTTCGCGGACACGCGCCAGGACGACCTTGTGGAGATTGCCGGCCGCGATCGCAGCGAGCGCGTCCTGGATGAGGTGCCGCCAGGCGTCCAGTTCGATCAGCTCGTGCTGGACGAGCGAGCGCGGCGCGGTCGACGAAGCTGGCGGCAGACTCGTTGGCCAGTCGGGGACGAGGCGCGGCTCGCGTGCGCCGGGGAACACCGCTGCCTGGACGGCTCGGTAGGCGAGCGCCCCGCGTTGCCGGTAGAGCAGGCGCGGCAGCAGGAGCTGTCCGCGACCGAACGGGTGCCACCAGGGATCGGGTCGCTCGTCCGCCGGATCGAAAGCGATCCCGGTGACAGCGAGCGGCGGGAGCGGTCCCTCGGCCAGCACGTCCTGGGCCAGGACCCGCCAGGCGCTGGCGAGACGGTCCGGTAGGGAGCGATCGGCGCTCGTCACCGAGGGGAGCGGTAGGCGCTGGCCGGCCAGCCCGACCAGCGCTTCCGCTCGCTCGGGCACGAGCCAGAGGACACGCGGGAGGAGACTGGTCGTGCGGGCGAAGAGCGCGACCGGGTCGATCGGCTCGCAGGGTTCCGAGCAGCTCAGGACGACCGGGCGAGCGTAGGCGCGGGCCTGCCGCTCGGCGAGCGGCCAGCGATCCAACAGGGCAGCGAGGGGAGTGTCGAGTAGCCGGCAGCTCATGGCGTTCGGTCCTCGTCCGGTGAGCGGTCGGGGAGGCCGACCAGGCGATGGAGCAGGCGGCGGAGTTCGGGGGCGACTTCGGCGAGGTCGGCCGGCGAGCCGGCCAACAGCCACTGGGTGACGACCTCGTAGATGGCCCCGAAACAGGCGGTGGCTGCCAGCTGCGGATCGAGCGGGCCGATCAGGCCGTCCTGGCGGGCGCGGGCGAGTTCGCTGGCGATCAGGGCGGCGAAGCGGCGCCGGATCGTCAACAGCGCTTCTTGGATGGCTGGTCCAGCGGCCAAGGCTTCGACCAGGAAGAGCCGGGCCAGGTCGCGGTGGGACGCGAAGAGGCGGAGGACGACATCGAGCGCGGCATCCAGCTTGCCAGCGGGGTCGGGGGCTGCCTGGAGCGCCTGCTGAGTCCGCTGCAAGAGGAGCGTCGCGTTCCGCTCGAGTAGGGCTAGGAAGAGTGCTTCCTTGCCTGGGAAGTGGAAGTAGACGCCGCCCTTGGAGGTGGCAGCTGCTTCGGCCACCTCGTCCATCGTGGCTTCGCGGTAGCCGCGACGAGTGAAGACGGCGAGGGCGGCATCGAGGATCCGCTCGCGGCGCTCGCGTGCCCGCGACTGGAGCGCCTGGCTGGTGGGCTGACTGGTCGGCTGTACCACGGCGGCCTCCCGAATCCGACCGACGCGTCAGTCGGATTTAGTGTACCACGTGGAGCGAAGTGACGTGCCGAAGAGTTCCCGCGCGAACCAGCGGTCCCGCGAGCACCGGCGGGATGGTCCGTCGGCTGGCCTTCGGCTCGCGATGGTCGCGGACGACGTCCGAGTCGGTCGGCGCGGAGCGGTCGTGCGGTGAAGCGACCGCGGCGGGGTGAGCGGACGGCCGGCGCCCTCAGCGGGCCAGGAATGTGCCGACGCGGGTGGGGGTCGAGCGGTCGGCCTGGTCGCCGAGGCCGAGCTGGCCGAACCGGTTCCAGTCCCAGGCGGAGAGGGTGCCGTCGGCGGTGCGGGCGAGGGTGTGGACCCCGCGGGCGGCGACGGCGACGACGCGGCCGGGGAGATCGACGCGGGTGGGGGAAGAAGAGGGAGAAGCGGTGGGCGCGCCGGTGTGTGCGGTGAAGAAGCGGCGGAGCCAGGTCATCGAGCTTCCTTTCGGTAACACGGCCGCCCGCACTGGAAAAGGTCGGCGTGGCTGCGGGTTCGCTG
>NZ_JBRBZA010000059.1:0-16484 GCF_053493975.1 Thermomicrobium sp. | reverse complement strand
ATGCTGTGGTCAGCGGCCGGCGGTCCCAACCACGCTCAGCCAGCCAACCAGTCACGAACGCCGCGGCGATGAAGCCGATGAGATACCCACCGGTCGGACCCAGCAACACTGCCAACCCCGCCTTGCCACCGGCGAAGACCGGCAACCCGGCCAGCCCTTCCGCGACATAGAGGGCCATGCTCGCTGCTCCGCGCCGACTCCCCAAAGCCGCACCCACCAGCAGAACCGCGAAGGTCTGGCCAGTGATCGGCACCGGCGTAAAGGGCAGTGGGATGCTCACCTGTGCCGCCAGAGCCGTGAGCAGGCTCCCGACCACCACCAGTACGACAGTGGCCGCGAGCCGCACCCCCGCCTGCTCTCGCCAGCTCCGCGGCAACGCCAGATCCGCTAGTACGATCGAACTCGTCGGATCTCCCTCTCTTTCCCCAGACTAGCCGAGCACCGATTGCCGAAACTCAGGCAGTCGCCGTCATCCCCGCCCCCAACGGGCGAACGACCACGCCTGCTTCCTCCAAGCGCTGGCGCACCCGTTGGGCGATTTCAGGTGCATTCGGCGCATCACCATGAATGCAGATCGTTTCCACCTCGGCCTGGAGCGTTTCCCCCTCGATCGTCGGGATGCGACCGTGCAGGACCAGCTCCACAGCGCGCCGGGCGACCTCCTCCGGATCCCACGCCTGCTTGCGCCGCTCCAGGACCAACTGCCCCTGCCGGTTGTAGTTGAGGTCGATGTAACCTTCGCGCGCCATCGGGATACCGACCGCCGCCGCCACTCGCGGCGCGATGTCCCCCATCATCACCAGCGCGATACCATTTCCCAGCGCCTTGATCGCCCGGCAGAGCGCCTCGCACAGTTCCTCGTTCTGCGAGCACATCACGTAGAACGCTCCGTGCGGCTTCACATGCTGCAGTCGCGCGCCAGCGGCCTGAGCGAACGCCTGCAGCGCTCCCGCTTGGTACAGAGTATAGTCATAAACCTCTTGCGGAGTGACGTCCATGCGGCGGCGGCCGAAACCGAGGAGGTCGGGAAAGCCGACATGCGCGCCGATGCCGACCCCATGCGCCACCGCGAGTTCGACGGTCTGCCGCATGACGGCCGGATCGCCAGCATGCCAGCCGCACGCGATATTCGCCGACGTGATGAAGGGCATCAGGGCCGCATCGTTGCCGAGTGTCCAGCGCCCGAAGCTTTCGCCCATGTCGCAGTTGATATCGATGACGCGGGCCATAGCTCAGCTCCTTTCGAGGTTGCTCTCGTGGATCGTCTCGTCCTGCTTCTTGAGCAGCGCGATCGCCTCCTCGAGCGTGACCTCCTTGAACCGAATGTAACTCCAGCCCGGAACCATCTGCCCCAGCTTCCACATCGCAGCCTTGGCGACCACGGCGTTGCAGATGAAACCACCCAACGTCGGCCCATCGATGCAGAGGATGATCGGCTGGTCACCGCAGACATTCACGGCCCCGACCGGATAGCCGTTGTCCAGGATGTTCGAGGGATGCCCGCCGCCGGCACCACCGCTCGTGCGCGCCCACTGCCACTTGTGGATGTCCAGCCGGTAGCCAGTCCGGTTGGAGGCAGCGTCCAGCTTCCACTGGTGCGAGAAGAAGAAGGCCATATCGTCGGCCGTCATGTAGTCGGGGTCCGCCTGCGGTCCGCGCGTCGCCTCCACCTCCCACACCTCGTTGTAGCCTGGATAGTTCGGCACCAGCGCGCTCGGCACGCGTCGTCCAGCCGCCTGCGCCGGATCGACGACCGGCTCGCCCAGCGGTAGCGTGTCACCAGCCTGCAGCTTCCGCCCCTCCAGTCCGCCGATGGCACCAGGCAAGTAGGTGGCGCGGCTCCCCAGCACCGGTGGAACGTCGATCCCGCCACTCACTGCCAAGTACGTGCGAAAGCCGGCCCCCTGCAGATAGTCGAACTCCAGCACATCGCCTGCTCGCACCAGGTAACTGCGCCAAAGTTCCACCGGCTGGCCGTTCAGCCGCGCCCCCATGTCCGCACCGCAGATCGCGATCGCCCGCTCGTCCCGGAAGGCAACCACGAGCCCGCCGGCAGTGATTTCCAGTCCAGCCGCACCCGGGGGATTGCCGACGAGCACGTTGGCGAAACGGAATGCATAGTCGTCCATCGGCCCCGCCGGGGCGAAGCCGAGCGACAGCATCCCGATCCGCCCCGGATAGTCCTGGACGGTCGTTTCGAATCCGCCGTTCCGCACTTCGAGCATGGCTCCTCCACCCTTCCTGCCTTCTCGCGAGCATCACGGAACCGGCACGCGCGCAGCCGCCTCGGCCTGGCGTCGTCGGAACGCCTCGGCTTCCGGCTCCACCTCTTTGAGGAACGTGAGATACGCTCCGACGTCGAACGTCGCCGTCTCGTCGATCCGGTACTGATAGGTCCCGTCGTAGACAGCCTGGATCATCGCCTCCAGTTCCTCGTCCGTCACGCGCGGTCGGAAGCGGAGCCGGTCACCCGGCCGCAGGAGCACCGGGCTCTCGCGGAAAGCGGGGTTCCGCTGTTGCGGATCGTAGATCGGCACCGTATGCCCGAAGATCTGGTAGCCCCCAGCTGATTCCACTGGATAGATGGCCAAGCACGGTCCGGCGATACCGATCGTTCCCGCCGGGGTCCAGTGTCGCGTCGGGTTGTACTTGGGCAAGACGACCGCATACCGCGGATCCAACGGATAGGCGAACGGCAGACCGGGGAAGAAACCCAACGCCGCATTCCACCAGTCGGTCGCCATGATGTAGCTGAAGAACTCTTCCTCGTCGCGCAATCCGTTGTACATGGCCGCGTACTTGGAGTTCGTCCCGTCGATCACGTTCGGTGCGTCGGCTCGCTGGTACTGGACGTAGCGAGCGATCGCCTCGCGCGTCCACTTGTCGTCGAAGGCGATCGGCAGCTCGACGATTCGGCTCGGCACCACGAGATTCTCGAACGGGGGCAGATGCTCGTATCGGTCTTCGACGAAATCGATCAGATCGCGCACCCCGATCTGACGGCTGTCGTAGTTGATCAAGATGCTGCGGAGAGCCGGGATGGTCTCGATCAGTCCTGCTGGACGATGCCGCTTGATCGCATCGTCCAGCCCCAGCACGCGAAAGCTCATCGTCAAGTCGAAAACCATTTCGCCGAACTCGACCAAGAGGAAGCTGTCGCCGGCATTGCGGTACGTCACGCTCGGGCGCCCGTTGCGCTCCGGGAAGCTCGCCAGGATCACTCCTGAGGGGTGAGTACCAGTGCCCGTCATGACCGCTCGCTCCTTCCACTGCCTACTGGGGTCAGGCCTCGTCGCTCACCACCGCGATCGGTTGGCCAGGTCGGATCGCCTCTTCGTTCTCCACGAGGAATCGCACCAGTTTCCCGCCGACATCGGCCGTGATCTGGTGGAACGTCTTCATGACGCCCACTAAGCCGATGACCGTCCCCGGTTGGATCGTCTGTCCTTCCTCGACGAACGGCGCCGCATCCGGGCTCGGTCGCCGGTAGAAGATGCCCGGCAACGGTGACTTGATCGTGTGCTCCGCCATCGCGTTCCCCCTTCCCGTCCTACCGCTCACGATGCACCCAGTTGTCGATGATCACTGCCACGACCAGCAGCGCACCGGTGATGATCATCTGCGTATACGTGCTGATCCCCATGATGTCCATACCGTTGCGCAGCATGACCAGGAAAACAGCACCCAGCGCCGCACCGAAGATGTTCCCCTCGCCACCGCGGATCGAGACCCCACCGAGCACCGCCGCCGCGATCGACTCCAACGGGAAGCTCGCGCCCAAGGTCGGCTCACCCGACCCCACCCGCGCCGTCAACAAGAGACCAGTGACCCCGACCAGGACACCGGCGATCGCATAGGCGAGGAAAAGGTAGAAGCGGACCGCGATGCCGGAGAGTCGCGCTGCCTCCGCATTGCTGCCGATCGCATACCAGTACCGTCCGAAGCGCGTCCAGTGCAGCACGAGATACATGACCGCCAGGACCAGTACTGTCACCAGCCAGGGCACGGGGATCCCCAGCACCCTGCCGGTATAGAGCGTGCCGGAAAAATAACCGGGCAAGCCGAACACCGGTACCCCGCGCGAAACTTTCAGAGCCAGACCGGACACCGCCGTCATCATGGCCAGGGTCACGATGAAAGGCGGGACACGAAACAGCGAGACGAACAGTCCATTGAGCGCACCGATACCGGTCGCGACCGCGATCGCTGCCAGGGTCGCGATCACCAGACCAGTCAGTGGTGCATCCGGGTGATCCAACAGCTGCAGGCCGACCACGATACTGACCAGTGCGATCGAGGAACCCATCGAGAGATCGAAACCACCAGTCAGGAGAACCAACGTCTGGGCAACCGACACGATGATCAAGAAAAGCGCCTGCGTCAAGATGGTCGAGAGGTTCGTACGCGTAAAGAAGTTCGGCGACGCGATGGAAAAGAACAGCAAGAGACCGATCAGCAAAACCGGGAGCAGCCCCAGTTGATCGACGACCCCCCGCACCCAGCGGAGACGTCCGAGCGCGACATAGCGTCCGGTCGCGACTTCACGCGGCGTCGACACCGGTCCGTCCGACCTCCTCTCGTATGTGGCCGAAGTAGTACTGCAACAAACGTTCCTCGGAGACCTCCTCGTGGGGCATGACCGCCACGAGTTCCCCCTGGAACATCACCGCTACCCGGTGACAGACGTGCAGCAGCTCCAGCATATCCGAGGTGATGAACAGGACTGCCGCCCCCTGTCTCGCGAGTTCGTGCAAGAGCCCATAGACGGCGATCTTCGCACCGACGTCGATCCCTTGCGTCGGCTCGTCCAGCACGAAGACTCGGGTGGTCCGGGTCATACCGCGCGCCAGCGCCACCTTCTGCTGGTTCCCACCCGAGAGGTTGCGCACCCGCGCATCGGGATTCGGGGGCACGATAGCCAAGCGCCGGATGTACTCGATCACCATGCGCCGCTCACGCCGCTTGTCGAGGATGCCCCCCGCTCGCTGGAACTCCTCGAGCGCTGCGATGGTCATGTTTTCGAGCACTGAGCGATTGGTGAGGAGACCCTCGTGACGCCGGTCGGCCGGGAAATACATGAGCCCTCGCGCCAAGAGCGTGCGCGGGCTGATCCGGTCGAGCGGGATGCGTTCGCCGAAGAGTTCGATTTCCCCCGCCGTGATCGGTTCCAGACCCACCAGCGCTCGCCCGAGAAGCCCCTTTCCCGAACCGATCAATCCGCCCACGCCGAGAATCTCACCGGCGCGGAGCGTCAGGTGAACGTCCCGAAGGCCATGCGCAGTCGTCAACCCACGAACCGCCAGCACGACTGGAGCTGATTCGGGAACCGGCTGCAGCGCTGGATAGATTTGCTCGTATTCCCGGCCAGTCATCAGTGTGATCAGCCGGTCCGTCGTCGTCTCGTTGACCGACAAGGTCGCGACGTGCCGACCATCCCGCATCACCGTCACGCGGTCGGCGATCTCGTACAGTTCCTCCAAGCGGTGCGTGATCCAGATCACTCCCACCCCTTGCCCACGCAGTTCCCGGACGAGATCGTAGAGCACGCGCGTTTCACGGTCGGTCAGGGAAGCGGTCGGCTCGTCGAGGATCAGGACCTTCGGTCGTTCGAGCGTCGCCTTGGCGATCTCGACCAGATAGCGCTGCGGCACGGTCAAATCACGCACCTTGGTAGTGGGCGAGATACCGGCATCGAAGAGACCGAGTTGGGCCAAACTGCGCGCCTGCATCGCTGGCTTGCGCAAAAGGCCGGGAGTCGTCAACTCCCGCCCCAGGAAGATGTTTTCCGCGACGCTCAGCGCTGGTACCAAGCTCAGGTGCTGGAAAACAGCGCGGATCCCCAGCTCTTGCGCATGGTGGGGCGACCGGATCTGCACCGGTCGCCCCTCGAGTTCGATCGTGCCGCTGTCAGGCCGTAACGAGCCAGCGAAGATATTGACCAGTGTCGACTTCCCTGCCCCGTTCTCACCGACGAGTGCATGCACTTCCCCGGCACGCAACTCGAACGAGACCCGGTCGAGAGCGAGCACACCCGGGAACCGCTTGGAGACCTCGATGGCCCGCAGGAGCTCCGCCATGCCCGTGCCTCGTCACGCCTTCGGCTTCACCGAGAAGACCGGACGGAAATCACGCGGGCCGAACATGTCTTCGTACTTGAACTCCTTGTAGTTCTGAGGCGTGACCACTTTGATGATCGGTCCAGCCCGGAACGGGAAATCCACACCCGGCTTTTCCCCGTTCAGGATCCGCACCATCATGTCCACCGCCATGCGCCCTTGGAGAGCCGTGAAGTCCGTCGGAGCTGCCGCCACCTTTCCCTCGGCGATCTTGTCGTACAGCGGCGGGATGATGTAGGTCGAGACCACCTTCGGCTTCTTGGCTCGGTTCGCCAGGATATCCGGTGCCGCGTCGGCCGCGACCGCATTCCCGACAAGGTACGTGACATCCGGATAGGCGTTGAGCGCATCCTCGATCAGCGAGACCTGAACGTCCTTCCCGGTGTCGCCCCACTTGACGTCCAGAATCTTCACCTTGCCGGGAACCTTCTCTTCGACCGCTGCCTTGAAACCATCCACCGTATCCGGCGCCCAACCAGACCCAGCTGGACCAGGCAGGAAGACGACCGTCACCTCCTGACCGCCGGAGTCTTCCGCAACGAACTGACCCGCTGCATACCCCATGTCGTAGAAGGACACGAGCGCCTTGGCCATGATATCCGGCGCCTGGATGTCGTTGATCACCTCGATGACCGGCTTCTTCTTGTTCTTGACGATGTCGGTCACCAGTTGGTCCTGCGAGGCATAACTGATCGCCGCCAGGATGATCCCCTCGATGTCCGCGCGGTTGGCCAGGTTTTCCACCTGATTGATCTGCCCAGTCAGGTCGTTGTACCCCTGGGCCGCGACCAACTCGATCCCCACCCCCAGGATCTGTGCCTCGTCGACGATCCCATAATCGACCGCCAGCCAATAGGGGTCCTTGAGGTGCGGGAACGAGACCCCGATCATGTACGGCTTGTTCGCCTTCGGCCGCGTCCACTTCTCGTACTTCGGTCCCTGCAGGCTGCCCGCTGGCCGACCCGGCTGCTTGGTCGAGACATCGTACGTGCCGTAATAGGCAACCACATCCCAGAGCTCTTCCGTTGCGGCCGCCGCTGTCGGTGTCGCTCCGGCAGCGGGAGCCGCTGTCGGCGTGCCAGCCGGCGCGGTCGTCGGCTGGGCACCACCGCTCGCCGGTGTCGGAGTCGCCCCGCCTCCGCCGCAGGCAGCCAGGAGACCACCGGCCACTGCGACTGCGCTGGTCACTGCCAACGAGCGCAAGAGACCGCGTCGCGTCAGTCGTCCGAACTGATCCATCGTATCCCCTCCCCGCATCCTCTCGCTCCTTTGTGCAGCTACTCGTGTCATTCCCTGGCTCTCCGCCAGGGAATGACGACCATCCCATCCATCCTTTACCGATACCAGCGGGCGTGCTCGATCGCCACCTCCTCACACGTCGCCCTGCTTCTGCAGAGCACTCAAGACGCGCTCCGGCGTCAGCGGCAACTCCTCGATCGCTCGACCAGCCGGCCAAATGGCATCGAGCACCGCGCCGGCGACCGATGCCGGCGATGCCAAGAGTCCGCCTTCACCGATTCCCTTGATGCCACCGATGGTGACCGGCGAGGGAGTCTCGAGGTGATCGATCACCAACTCCGGCACTTCGGTCGCCGTCGGCAACGCGTACGTCACGAAGCTATCGGTGAGCAGCTGCCCGTTCTCGTCGTAGATCATCGCCTCGTAGAGCGCACCGCCGATCCCTTGGCCGATCGCACCCATCACTTGCCCTTCGACGATCATCGGGTTGAGCATCGTCCCACAGTCCTCGACCGCCACGATCTTGTCGAGCCGCACCAGACCCGTCTCGCCGTCCACTTCGCAGACGGTGACGATGCACCCGTTCGAATACGTGGCCCGCGGATCGTAGAACTTGGTCGCCGAAAGCAGCGGCTCCTCCCCCTCCGCCCGCACGCGTCCGTCCAAATAGGCCGCGAAGGCCACCTGGAACAGGCTCAACGAGCGGTCCGGCGCGCCGCGGACGAAAACATTGCCGTCTTGGATCTCCAGATCTTCCGGCGCCACCTCCAGGAGGCGACTGGCGACGCGCAGCACCTTCTCGCGCACTTCCTGCGCGGCCAGTGCTACCATGCCACCGCCGATGACGGCGCTCCGGCTGGCATAGGTGCCCATGCCCCAAGGCGCACGGTCAGTGTCGCCATGCTCGACGATCACGTCGTCGATCGAGACGCCCAGGATCTCGGCTGCGACCTGGGCCAGCGTCGTTTCGTGCCCCTGTCCGTGGCTGTGTACGCTCACCGCCACGCGGACCTTGCCCGTCGGGTCGATCGTCACCGTCGCGTTGTCGTGCGACGGGAACGGGAAGCCGGCTTGCAACGCGATCTCCGAGCCCCAAGCGGTCGGTTCGACGTAGAGGCTGATCCCGATGCCGAGGTACCGCCCCTGTTGCCGCAGCTCGGCTTGCCGGCGTCGCAGCTCGTCGTAACCGACGAGCTCAAGAGCCCGCTCCAGCGACTCGCGGTAACTCCCGCTGTCGTAGACCATCCCGGTAACGGTGGTGTGCGGGAACTCGCTGATCAGGTTGCGGCGCCGGAACTCCGCCGGATCGAGCCCGAGCTCGCGCGCGATCTCGTCGAAGAACAGCTCCCGCGCCGTCTGCGCGGCCGTCCAGCCGACGGCGCGGAAAGCCCCGACCGGCGACTTGTTCGTGCAGACCGCGATCACCTCGTGCTGGTAGGCCGGGATATCGTAGACCCCTGGCACGATGCCAGCCGCCGCCAAGGGTTCGATCAGCGCACTCGCCGTGTTGAACGAATAGGCGCCCCCGTCGCCGATCAGCCGCGCCTTCATCCCAAGCACCTTCCCGTCGGCGCGGACCGCTGCCTCCAGCTCGATGATCTGCTCCTTGGCGTGCGTTGCGGCGGCGAGGTTCTCCCGGCGATCCTCGACCCATTTCACCGGTCGACCCAGCACCTTACCCAGGTAGGCGATCACCACCTCTTCCGGATAGATCGTCATCTTCTGCCCGAAGCCACCGCCCACCTCTGGCGAGATGACCCGAACCTTGTGCTCCGGAATCCCCAGGAACAACGACAGGAAGAGTCGCAACATGTGCGGCATCTGCGTCGACGAATAGAACGTCAGTTGCCCGCTCGCCCGCTCGTAGACCGAGAGACAGCCCCGGGTCTCCATCGGTGAGGCCACGAACCGGTTGGTATGGAAGCGTCGCCGGAAAACCCGATCAGCCTGCGCGAACGCTGCCTCGACATCGCCGAGTGTCGTGACCTTCTGATAGACGACGTTCGTCCCCAGATCCTCGTGCAGGATGGGAGCATCGGCGGCCATCGCGCGCTCGGCGTGCGTCACCGCTGGCAGCGGCTCGTACTCCACCTCCACGAGTTCCGCCGCGTCTTCGGCGATGTAGCGATTTTCGGCTACCACGACTGCGACCGCTTCACCGACGAAGCGCACCTTGTCCTTGGCCAACACCGACTGCGGTGTCGGCTTGAGCCCCTCGATCGGGAGCCCGCTCGCCAGCGGCGGGAGCACCGCCACATCCTCGGCCGTATACACGGCGAGCACCCCAGACAGTGCCCGCGCGGCACTCGTCTCGATGCGCCGAATTCGTGCATGCCCGTACGGCGAGCGCACGAATGCCGCATGCACTGTTCCAGGGATCTGGATATCGGCCAGATAGCGTGCTTCCCCAGTCAGAAAGCGGGGATCCTCCACCCGCTTGACGCGAGCTCCGACCCACTTTCCCCTCGGCAACATCTGAAGCGTCATCGCTGCGCTCCTCTCACGATCCCCGGCCCGCCTGCATCTGTGCCGCTGCTCGGACAGCCCGGACGATGTTCTGGTATCCCGTGCACCGACAGAGATTGCCGCTCAACGCCTCACGGATCTCCTCCTCGCTCGGCGTCGGATTTTCCTCGAGCAATGCGACAGCCGTCAGCACCATACCAGGCGTGCAGAATCCGCATTGCAACCCATGATGCTCCCAGAACGCTTGCTGCACGGGGTGCATCGCTCCTCCGGTCGCCAGCCCCTCGATCGTCGTCAGATTCGCCCCATCAGCTTGGGCAGCCAACACCAGGCAGGAGCGCACCGCTGCTCCGTCCCAGAGCACCGTGCAGCTCCCACAGACCCCGTGCTCGCATCCCAATTTGGTCCCAGTGAGACCCAGCTGCTCGCGCAGGAAATCGGCCAGCGTCATGCGCGCTTCGACCTCGGCCGAAATCGTCTGCCCATTCACGGTCAGCGTGATCGGAACTCGTTCCATCGTGTCCCGCCTTCCCCCGTTCAGAACCCGGCCCGCGCGGCGGCAGCTTCGAGCGCTCGCCGCACCACCACTGGCGTGACCTGCCGCCGGTACGTCGCTGACCCATGCACATCGGAGAGCGGCTCGTCGATCGCATCCGCCGCAAGAGCTGCTGCTTCGCGCAGCACCGCGCTGTCCAAGGCTCGCCCGATGAGCGCCTGCTCGACCGCAGTCGCCCGCAACGGCCGCGTCGCCACACCGAAGAGTGCCACGCTCGCCCGACTGCACGTACCGTCCGGCCCACGCTCCAGCACCGCGACCGCCCCAGCGAGCGCGAAGTCGCCGTGCCGCCGCGCGATCTCCTCGACACCCCAACCCGCCCCAGCCGGCAGTGTGGGAAAACGGATCGCGACGAGTAGTTCGCCCTCAGCGAGCGCGGTCGTGAAGGGTCCCAAGAAAAAGTCCCGTGCCGGAATCGTCCGCTCGCCTCGTGCACTGCGGGCGACTATCTCGGCATCGAGTGCGAGCGCCACTGCCGGATATTCGGCCGACGGATCGGCATGAGCCAGGCTCCCGCCGACTGTACCCCGATTCCGGATCGCGGGATGCCCCACGTACCGTGTCGCAGCAGCGAGCACCGGCACGTGCTGGGCGACCAGCGGATCGCGCTCCAACCGCCGTTGCCGCACCATCGCGCCGATCTCGACCGCACCGTCCCGCACGACCAGATCGTCGAGCCCGGTGACACGACCGAGGTCGACCAGAAGCGCTGGACGCGCCAGCCGCAAGCTCAGCATCGGCACCAGGCTCTGCCCACCAGCGAGTGGCCGGGCATCCGAACCATGCCGCGCCAGCATCTCGAGCGCCTCACCGAGGGTCCCCGGCCGCTCGTACGCAAAGGCTGCCGGTTTCATCGCCACCCTCCCCGCTCATCCACCGAAAACCGCAACACCCGACCCGCTCTTTGACCCGACGAGCCCGAGATAGTGCGCTTCTTTCCGGATCCGCGACGATGACAGCAAGCACCACTGCCGGTATGCTAGAGCCCAGAAGGTTCGCCTGTCAAGAGGCGAACCTTTGTAATCTGATACAAAATTGCTTGTCGTACGATACAAAAAGGAGGATAACGCGCGATGTTCCGGAAGATCCTGGTCGCTAACCGCGGGGAGATCGCCCTCCGCGTCATGCGGGCTTGTCGCGAATTGGGCATCCGCACGGTCGCCGTCTATTCCGAGGCCGACGCCCGAGCGCGCCACGTCCGGTATGCCGACGAGGCACGCTGTATCGGCCCCGCAGCAGCGACCCGCAGTTACCTGAACAGCGACGCCATCATCGCTGCTGCGCGCGAGACCGGCGCCGAGGCCATCCACCCCGGCTACGGTTTCCTAGCCGAGAATGCCGAGTTCGCTCGTGCTTGCCGGGATGCTGGTCTCGTTTTCATCGGTCCCTCCCCCGAGGCGATCGCCCTCATGGGTGACAAGGCCGCTGCCCGCAAGCTCGCTGACTCAGCCGGCGTCCCGATCGTCCCGGGTACCCCCGAGACGGTCGGACCGGAAGAGGCGCTCGCGTTCGCCGATCGGATCGGTTTCCCCTTGATGGTCAAGGCAGCGGCAGGCGGCGGCGGGCGCGGTATCCGCGTCGTGCGCGATCGGGCCGAACTCGAGCAGGCCCTCGTCATCGCCGCGCAAGAGGCGCATGCGGCTTTCGGCGACGGCTCTCTCTACCTCGAAAAGTTCCTCGAGCGCCCGCGCCACATCGAGGTCCAGGTGCTCGCCGATCACCACGGTACGGTGCTGCACCTCTTCGAGCGCGAGTGCTCGATCCAGCGGCGACGCCAGAAGCTCTGGGAGGAAGCACCATCCCCAGCCCTCACGCCCGGTCTGCGGGCCCAAATCTGCGACGCGGCTGTCCGCCTCGCCCGCGCCGCTGGCTACACCAATGCCGGAACGATCGAGTTCCTCCTGGATGCCGGCGGGTCGTTCTACTTCCTGGAGATGAACACCCGCATCCAGGTCGAGCACCCCGTCACCGAACTCGTGACCGGTATCGACATCGTCAAGGAACAGATCCGCATCGCTGCCGGCGAACGACTCGACGTGAGCCAAGACGAGATCAGGCTCCACGGCCACGCCATCGAGTTCCGGATCAACGCCGAGGACCCCTCGCTCGGCTTCTTCCCTTCGCCCGGCATCATCGAGCGGATGGAACTCCCGAGCGGCCCTGGTGTCCGCTGCGACTTCGGTTTCGGCACGGGTGACGAGGTCTCACCCTTCTACGACTCGCTCATCGGCAAGCTGATCGTCTGGGGTCGCGACCGCAGCGAGGCCCTGGCTCGCGGTCGGCGCGCCCTCGACGAACTGGTGATCGAGGGGATCGCGACCACCGCATCCTTCCATCGCCAGCTCGCCGATGACCCTGCTGTGATCGCGGCCGCCTATCACGTCCAGTTCCTGGACGAGCGCCTCGCCGACCTGCAGTGAGCGTCGCCCACTTGCCGATGCGATCGACACCATGGATCGAGACCGGGGGTGCTACGCAGCACCCCCGGCTTTCTGACGATCCGCTCGATCCCATCGAACGACGGGCCTGCCTTCCTTACGGCCTACTGCGCACCCCAACCAGTCCCCGCTCGGTCTGCCAGGTTCACCACCGAGCTGCGAGAACCCACCCGATACCTGATCGTCATGAACGAGCCCTCATCCGTCCCCCGGGCGGCTCGGCGAGCGAACCAGCGTCTGCGCGATGGCCGCGATCGGGTCGCTCGCTGCCAGGGTCGCGAGCGGTCGCTCCTTGGTAGTCCACACCGTCTCCGGCCGACATTGCAGGAAGAAGACTGTCCCGCGTTCCGGCTGATCGCACATCGCCCACTCCACATCGAGGGGATAGCCCAGTCGCTTCTCGAGTTCGCGAGCGCGCCGGGCAAGCTCGATCACCTCGGACTCCGCAAGACAGGGTGCACTGGCGAGATCGGGCGGAAGTTCTTCACGGACCAGCGAGCCATCCGATCCCCCACGCCGATACCGGAACGGCTTCGCATTGACCTGTTTGCGCACCAGTTCGAGCGTCACCTTGCTGACCACGTACTCATCGGGCGTGACCTCGCCAGCGACGACCGCTTGACCGAGCCCCCAACTGCCTTCGATCACGATGAGCGAGCGATCGCCAGTGCGCGGACTGAGTGTGAAGAGCACTCCAGCCGCGCGCGGCTCGACCAACAACTGCACGACGACGCCGACCGCAGCGTCCTTCAAGGAGAGACCACGGTGGACGCGATAGGCGATCGCCCGCGGCGTGTAGGCGCTCGCCCAGCAACGCCGGACTGCTCGGAACAGCGAGCCGATCCCCTGTATGCCGAGATAGGTCTCGTGTTGCCCTGCAAAGCTCGCCGTACGGCTGTCCTCATCTGCCGCACTCGAGCGAACCGCGACCACCGGTTCCGGCTGGCCGATCGCTTTCCCGAGCCCGAGATACGACTCGGCGAGCTCATCCGCCAAATCCTCCGGCAACGCCGCTGCGAGGAACGCCTCCTCCACGCGGCGCGAGAGCTGCGCCGCCGTATCGTCCAATCGCATCCCCTCATCCTGCACGAACTCGAAGAGACCGGTCAGACCGTTCCGCTCCAGAAAGTACCGGTAGGCCTCGGTCGTCAGAGCGAAGCCAGGTGGAACCGGACAGCCAGCCGCCAGGAGCATCCCCAGACTCGCTGCCTTACCCCCCACGAGGGGTCGATCGGCATGGCCGAGGGTAGTGAGTTCGCGGATGAATGGTGATCGGCGCATCGGAAACCGCCCCCTCCCCGACCTCGCCACTGGTCAGTCCAGAATGGTGACGACTCCGTTCTCGCCATCGACTCGCAGGTACTGCCCCGTCCGGATCCTTTTGGTCGCCACGCCGGTGCCGAGCACCGCCGGGATCCGGTACTCGCGCGCGACGATCGCCGCATGCGACATCACGCCCCCGATATCGGAGACCATCCCGCGAACCCGGGCCAGTACGGGAGCCCAGCTGGGTTCGGTCACCGAGCAAACGAGGATCTCACCGTCCCGTACCTCTTGAAGTTCCTCGATGCTCAGCACGACTCGTGCCGGCCCTTCGGCCACGCCGGGTGCGGCAGCGAACCCACGGAGGACGCTCCCTTCCTCCGGACTCAGCCAGGCACGCAGGCGCTCCGGCGTAATTCCCCACAGCATGATGATCGCTGGATCCCCGATGACGTCCGGAACCACGCCGAGCGCTGGGGGCGGAGACCAGGCTCGCAGACGGTCCATGATGCGCTGACGCCGGGCGATCTCCTCCGGCCAGTAGGCTGGGCCGCGCGGCGTCGTGCCGATGCTCCAGCTGAGCAAGAGATCCATCAACGCTCGCTCGACCTCGGTATAGTGCAACGAGAAGATATCTTCCACATCGCGGAAAAAGCCACCGGCCACGAACAACCGGCTGAGTTCGCGGACCTTGTTCCAGAACCGACTCTGATACCAGTGCTCCACATAGAACTTGTGGTCCTCGATCGAGTAGTAGACATCGCGGGTCAGTGCCAGGATCTGGTCGAAGGCTTGTCGTTCCTCGTCCGTTGCCAAGAGTTCGCGGTAGCCCTGGGTGATCCGATCACGTTCCTCGCGGAGCGCGGCGGTATCTCGCTCCAGATTCTCCCCACGTTGCAGCCGCTGGATGTAGTCGGCCAGTACGCTCACCACCGGCGTCGGATCATCGATCCACGCCCGGTGATGGTGTTGGAAACCATCGCCCGTATTCATGTAGAACCAGGGATCGGCACTCGCCTCCCATTCTTTGAGCCAAGCCCGTCCGGCCTCGTTCTCGCGCAGCTGCGCGAAGACTGCTGCACCCGAACCGTTCGCGAGGAAAAGATCCGCGATACCGAGTTCCAGCGCCCGACGGGCCAACCGCTTCAGCTCGTCGTTCGGCCGGAACATGCTGACGTCGATCGCCCCGACCATCCGAGTCACCTGCTGGTCGGAGATCTCTGGAAACGCTCTCTTGCAGAAATCGTAAAACGTGAAGTAGGCGGCAAAGCCGATCATCACGATTTCCATGTGGATCTGCCACACGCGGAAGATACTATCGATCAGGTCATGATAAGCCGCGAGATTATCCATCGACGCACCGTAACCGCGACGCTGGAAGACGTAGTCGGCGGGTTCGACTGTAGGGAGTTCCGGGAAGCGGATCGCGACGAGTCGCTCGACCTCCGCACTCAGTCGCTGCTTCCACTCCTCGTAAAACGCTCGCCAATTCGCGTAGTAGTAGCCAGCTCGCTCTTGGAACCAGGCTGCCCGCTGTTCGATCTCTACAGGGTCAGTCACCGGCGTCGGGCTGATGTAGACGTAGCCGTTCAGTACGCGGAAATCGATCCCCATCGCTGGCGGGATGCAGAACATCCGGCTACTCATTTCGCCGATCGCGAGATACCCCGCCTCGGCGGTGATGATGTCGAAGGGCGTCATCGCCTCCGGGAAATGCATCCCGTTGAAGAACCAGAGACGACGCTCCTCCTCTTGTCGGCGATCATCACTGAAAAGCAGATAGTAGGGATAGAGCTGCTCCCACCCCTCAGCTCCCGGCGGTGTGCCGACCTCGAACGGGCTCGGAAACCGCAACGTGCTCTCCATCTGCCCCCCGATCGTATTGTGGCGACACAGCGTGACTTCATTTCTAATGATGAAAATCCTGTTGCAGAACGCAAGACAGCTGTTCCACAATGCCGAACGAGACAGCCACGCGTCCGCCCGCGAGCGAGGTCGGCTTGCCGGCATCGGCGACCGAACGCCAACGATGGCTCCGTTATCCGCGTCTACCCCACCACCACATGCGTACTCGTCGCCGTCACCCCGGGCGTGCCGTGAATCTTCTCCAGAACGAGCCGCCCCAGCTCCTCCACCGTCGGTTGCTCGACCACCACGATGAGGTCGTAATCACCCGTCACGATGTCGGCATGTTGGATGCCGGGGACGCTCGCCAGCGCTTCTTTGACGGAACGAGCCTTCCCGACATCGCAATGAACCAGAACATACGCACGCGCGGCCATGAGGCTCCCTCCTTCCTTCTTCGACGGAACTCACGATGAGTGTGCCCCATCGGCTAGTCAGCAACAAGACGATGCCTCGCGCGTCGTCTCCCACTGCCCTGGCCCGCACGCGATCACCTGGTCG